>CAIKAH010000028.1 GCA_903825355.1 uncultured bacterium
AAATATGATTGACCGGGAATAATGGTTTTTTGGATCCAATTGATCCCCTTAAACCAGGTGAGTTCCATAATCCCTGTCTTGTCTTTGAATTGTGCCACTAACCGCTTGCCAGCACGTTGCCCCAATATTTCTACTTGCAATACAACACCGGCCACCTGTGCAAAATCTGCCTCTTGTTTTAATGCAGCAATGGCACTCACACTGGTTCGGTCAATATGTCTGAAAGGAAAATGATTTAACAAATCCTCATAGGTAAATATGTCCAATTCTTTTTTTAGCAGATCGGCTCGTAAAGGACCTACTCCTTTTAAATACTCAATAGGGTTTTGCAGAAAACCAGTTGCTGCCACGCAGGATTATTTTAATAGAACTTTCATCAAGTTACTTTCCGATACAAAACTTACTAAAAATAAAGTCAAGTTGCTCCTCATTGGTAATCTCCCCGGTGATCTCACCTAGATATTGCAAGCATCTTCGTATCTCTAAGGCTACTAAATCACTGGCCAGTCCCTCCTCGATTCCCTTTTTTGTATCCGCTAAGGCCATAGCCACCTGCAGCAAAGCCTGAAAATGACGTTCGTTGGTTATAACAATATTCTCATGCAACACGTGGCCACTTAATACTTCCTGCAACATTGATTTTTTGAGTGCATCCAAATTTGTTTTGTCTTTTGCAGCAATGAATAGTGGCGAAACAGGTAATTGAGCGGAGCGTGCACGAATGGAATCGGCAGACGCTACATCAATTTTATTACCAACCAACAGAAAACGTAATCCCTGTTCTTGCGCATCCATCGCCCACTGCTTCACTTCTTCAGCAGGATCGGCTACATCAAATAAATAAAGCACCAGATCGGCCGCTCTCATTTTTTCATAACTTCTTTCAATACCCACTTGTTCAATTTGATCAACAGTATTGGCACGAAGACCTGCAGTATCTATTAGTCTAAATAAAACGCCCTCGATATTTAATACTTCTTCAATAGTATCTCTTGTGGTGCCGGCAATTTCACTAACAATAGCTCGGTTTTCATTCAGTAAACTATTCAAGAGAGTGCTTTTCCCTGCATTAGGCTTTCCCACAATTGCCACACTCACACCATTTTTAATCACATTACCCAATTTGAACGAAGCCAGCAAGGCATCAGTGGCTGACTCCAGCCGCGTTAATAAATCTTTCAGCTGTGTGCGATCGGCAAATGTTACATCCTCCTGCGAAAAATCAAGCTCTAACTCCAAGAGCGACGAAAACTGAATGAGCTGTTCACGGAGTTGTTTCAATTCCGCTGAAAAACCACCACGTAGACCCTGTAAAGCAGCACGCTGTGCGGCTTGTGTTCCAGCTGCAATAAGATCGGCAACCGCTTCTGCTTGTGTGAGATCAAGCTTACCCTTTAAAAAAGCGCGTTGTGTAAATTCTCCAGGACGGGCTAACCGCGCTCCTAGTTGCACAATTGCATCGACCACCTGTCTTTGCACAAATGGGGAGCCGTGACAACTTATTTCTACCACATCCTCCCCTGTATATGAACGCGGCGATTTGAAAAGAGTTACTACTACTTCATCCAATACTTTATTACCCACTTGCAACAAACCAACATGTACCGTATGTGTGGGCAACGTAGCTAAATCCTTGGAGGGAAACAAACTGCTAACAATCGAGAGTGCTTGCTGACCGCTTACACGAATTACCCCAATGGCCCCGACTCCCGGAGGTGTGGCTAGTGCTACGATGGTATCATCCCAACCCGACAATTGATGCATGTTACAAAATTAACACAAAGCCTTTGGGGGGGTATAAAAAAATGTCCCCTCCAAGGAGGGGACAAACAAAGCAAATCGTTAGAGATTATTCGGCCTCAACGCGGAAAGTAATTGGTTGTTTACGATACGCCTTTAC
>CAIKAH010000029.1 GCA_903825355.1 uncultured bacterium
CCAAAAGAAGATGCTGCTTATAGCTCTCTCAGGGACATAGATCTTGCAGTGGATTGTGGGCGGCATTGCCTATGGAATACAACAGGGGGCATGTTAAGAATAGTGTCCAATCCTGCGGAGGCGGTTGCCTGGTGCGCTCCTGATGTCAGCTTGGTTGTTCCAGTAAGTGATTTGGGTCGATCTTTTTATGTTCAGCTATTAGCATCATATGTCTACCAAGGGCATCAAAATGATGATCCGCAGTGTGATACAATTTTAGGGCAATCTAAGATTGAGCAACGATTTCCTGTTAGCACTGCTGATGTAGCAGCGTGGGAACGGTTGCCAGCTGAAGATGCTGAATGTCGAGATTATATGATGTTGAGCCATTATGTGGCAACTGTTGAAGATGTAGGAGTGGAAGGAGAGCAAAGACTGGAGTTGCATCACACCGCCTATACCTTTAGAGAGTCTCTTTCCAGGACAAGAAAATGAAAATAGCAGTTTTAGTGTCTGGTGGCGTTGATAGCTCCGTAGCGCTTCGCTTACTGCATGAGCAGGGTCACCAGGTTGAAGCATTTTACTTAAAAATTTGGCTTGAAGATGAGCTAGCTTACTTGGGTGATTGCCCCTGGGAAGAAGACCTGTCTTATGCACAAGCAGTATGTGATGCTATCAACATACCCCTGCATGTCATTCCTTTGCAAAAAGAGTATTGGGCTGAAGTGGTTTCATATACTATTGCTGAAGTGCGTGCAGGTAGGACGCCAAGCCCTGACTTGCTCTGTAACCAGCGCATTAAATTCGGTGCTTTTTTAAAGCATATTGATGATAGCTTTGAAAAAATTGCTACAGGGCACTACGCGCAAACTGCTGAAGTTAATGGTCAAAATATCTTGCTCAAAGCAAAAGACCCCATCAAAGATCAAACGTACTTTTTATCGTACTTAAGCCAAGCACAGCTCAATCGCTTACTCTTTCCTATTGGCAGCTATTTAAAATCAGAAGTTCGTGAGCTTGCTACCAAGTTTGATATTCCAAACAAAGAGCGACCAGACAGCCAGGGGATCTGTTTTTTAGGAAAAATTAAATTTAGTGATTTTGTTGCCCATCACTTGGGCAAACAGCCTGGTGATTTGATTGAATTTGAAACCGGAAAGAAGATGGGCGTGCATGATGGTTTTTGGTTTTATACCATTGGTCAACGCAAAGGCATTCGGCTTGGCGGCGGGCCTTGGTTTGTGGTTAAAAAAGATACTACTAAAAATATTGTGTACATATCCCGCGAGTATCACACTGATGATAAACCGCGCAATCAATTTAATGTTGAAAGTATTCACTGGATCAGTGGAAATGCTCCTGTTAAGAAAGAGTTGATGGTGAAAATTCGTCATGGTGAGCATTTTTACCATTGTGCTTTTACTGGTCTTGCGAATTATCGTGCGCATGTCATTTTAGATGGCCAAGATCAAGGCTTGGCACCAGGTCAGTTTGCGGTATTTTATGATGGCGAGCAGTGCCTGGGTTGTGCTGTAATTAGTGAAGAGCATAACGGAGAATAGTGGAATGATTACGATTACTCAATTGCCGCCTGATTGTTGGGAGCAATACAAAGCTATTCGTTTAGAGGCATTACAGACAGATCCATTGGCCTTTGGTTGCTCATATGAAGAAGAGGCTAATTTTTCTGAAAGCACCTGGCGCGAGCGCATTAATATTATGTGGTTTGCTATGCTGAAAGATGAGCCCGTTGGTATGATTGGCCTGCTGCGTGGAACTATGCAGTCTACCTCGCACAAAGGTTTGGTGGTGTCGTTCTGGGTAAAGCCATCAATGCGTGGAAAGGGGCTTGGGAAGGAGCTCTTGCTGCATTTGCAGGTTATTGCCCCTGATCAAGGATGCCGTAAAATGGTCCTTGATGTTACTATGAGCCAGCAGGCAGCTATTGCTACCTATAATGCGCTAGGCTTCCGTCAAGTGGGGGTATTGCACCAAGAATTGTACATACACGGTGAATATGTAGATCAATTTGTCATGGAATGGTTAGCTCCCGTATAGGTTCATTCAAATTGAAAATATCGTGCAATTTTTTGTCTTAAAAGAAATGAAAAATCATTATTCTTGGTAAAAATACTAGCTGTGGTAACATTAGAACTCTAAAGCAGAAATCAGTACTTTTTGAGGAATTTGTATGTACAAAAAACCACACCAGCATCGTGGCCGGTATTTTAACCTGGGGCATGAGTCTTTGAAGACCCGGCTTAGGGAGCTTTTTAAGACTACCTTTTTGCTGGTAAAGCATTTTTTTACTAAGCCTGAAAAGCATGATAAAAAAGCAGCACATGCTGCTTTGCATCACCATTCGGTGTCTTTTTTAGAGCGGAGCGTCGAGCCACGGATTACCTGGCTAGGGCATGCATCTTTTCTTATTCAAGTTGATAACAAAAATATTCTTACCGATCCTGTATTTAATGAAATTGCTTGGGTTACTCCACGCTATGTTGACGCGATTGTAACTGCTGAAGAGTTGCCGCCAATTGATGCAGTTATCATTTCTCATAACCATCGTGACCATTTGGATGAAACATCTGTGCGATCGCTAAAAAATAAAGTGGCACACTGGTTTGTTCCTGCTGGTGATAAAAAATGGGTAGTTAAATGGGGTGGGGCTCACGTAACTGAAATGACCTGGTGGCAAACGGTAAATATCGCTGATGTAGCCCTAACTTTTTTACCTGCGCACCACTGGAGCGGTAGGCATGTAATTGATATGAATGAATCCCTCTGGGGCAGCTGGATGATTGAAGCGCCACAGCAAAATATTTATTTTGCCGGTGATACTGCGTATAGCGAGCATTTTAGCATTATTGCAAAAGCGTTTAAATATATTGATATAGCACTTATGCCGGTAGGGCCGAATGAGCCTTATACCATGCGTGAAACTCATGTTTCTGGTGATGAGGCAGTGCGAGGTTTTTTAGAGCTTGGAGCACATCATTTTGTACCAATGCATTGGGGAACATTTAAGCTAGGTGCCGATACTTTTAATATGCCTATGGAGCAGCTTAACATTGCTTGGGATGCGCATTTAGGTAAACTTGGTGATAAACAACTTACCATTCTTAAGCATGGCGAGGTGCTAGAAATTATTACCGCTCTTCCACCCCTGCGTGGTGTGGTTCGACAGGCTCCCCATGAGCGGTGAAAATGGCTTCGTAGTAACTAAACAATAGCACAATAGTTTGTACATGTTTTGAATTTAGAAAAATATTTGACCTGTTTTTACCCCCGCTCCTCCTGCGCTTGTCGAGATGCAGAACGCCAGTTCTGAACGACGCCCCGCACAGGGCTTGAAGAGCGGGCAGAGATAAAATCCTATGCTTATCTTACTCGCCTTATTCACGGACTTCTTAGCAGCAAGCTTGTGCTCGTCGTGGGTAGTGCATGCCGTGCTCGCTTATTTACTTGTACGCGTTTCGCTCCCGGCTGAGCAGACGCCTTGGGCAGCAATTGCTGCTACAAGCGCTGGTTTCATGCTTACTGATTTTGCGGCGCATGGCATAATGGGAATGGGGTTTATATACCTTGTGCCAACCATATTCATCTTGTTACGGCTTAAAACTATGCTTGTGCATGGTGCTGCTTGGCTTGTTTTTGGGGGGGTTTTAGCTTTTTTTGTTTATGAAGCCTTGGTTTGCCGGGGTAGCGTGACAATAACTAAAATAAGCTTTAATCTAGTAGTAGGTTATTTGACTCTTTTGGGATTACGGGGCAATCGCGGTTTACGGTCTCGGGCTGTTAGATCGAGGAAAGTCTGGACTCCTAGCAGGAAAGATGCCTCATAAGATGAGTGACGTAAGTTACTCAGGCAAATGAGGAAGGCGTAAGTCTATGGAAAGTGCCACAGAAAATAAACCGCCAGGGCAACCTGGTAAGGGTGAAACCGTGCGGTAAGAGCGCACGCATGGCTGCAGCAATGTAGCTGTTGGGCAAACCCCATCTGGAGCAAGACAAAATAGGCATACTACAAGTTTCCTGCTCTTACAGTATGCGGGTATGTCGCTTAGATAAATGGTTGCCACTGTTGTGCTTTTGCATTACAGTACAGAATCCAGCTTACAAGTGGTCCCTTAAGAGTTTTTAACCGGTAAATGTAACCACCATGAAAACCTCCAGAAAACAGTATTTTTTTCGTTCATCTAACGGCCGCTCGCGCCTTTCTTCTCTTTGGCTGTTACCATTTATAGGTTTTGTCATAGGGTATGTGATTGCTGGTTATTTTGTTCAAAAAAAAGATGTTGCCACGCCAAATGTTATTGGCAAATCCCTTGCACAATCGATTCAGATACTTTCTCAAGAGCGGCTTGGTGTACGATTGCTGACACAGCGTGAAGAGCCAACGTTGCCGGAATCTACGGTGCTTGATCAATTACCACGGCCAGGGCAGCATATGCGGCCCAATCAAACGGTTTTTGTAACTATTTCTACTAAGCAGCCACCCCAGGAAACACCAGATTGGTGGGGGAAGCGAATAAAAGATATTACCCCTTTATTAGATAAGCGTGGTCTGCAATATAATATTATCCAGCTTCAAAGTGCCTACCCACAAGGTATGTGTATTGCCCAGATACCCACCGCTGGGCAGCCATTGGTAGTTAAAACCGTTACTTTATTTATTTCGCTGGGTTCTTCTGCTCTAGCGGTAATGTCCGATTTTCAGGGCCTTAAGGTTGCTGATTTTGAGAAACTACTTGAACAGAAAGATATTCGCGTTGAATACTTGCATGAAAAACGCGTAGATGAGCAGCATCGTTGTGACGAATGCGTAATCATTGGTCAGCAGCCTGTTGCTGGCGCGATGGTTGCTACCAATAAGACCATAGATCTGCAGGTTTTGTTGCGTACTCAGGCAGTTGTGGTATCAGTGCCAAGACTAGCCGTTGTTTCGCCTGAGCAAGCCCCAGCCGTGCCGATTGTTGAGCCGGTGGTGATGGTTGAGCAAGTGTCAGCGCCTATTGTAGCAGAGCATATGGTTATTGAAGCAGAAAATTCTGCTATGCCCACTCAAGAAGGGCTATTACCTGAAAAGCTGGTAGCTGAATAACCAAAGAATATCCCTGTTTATCTTCCTGTTCATGGTGAGCCTGTCGAACCACGCCCTGTTAGGGGTGCAAACGAGTGGACAGGATGCTCTTTATTCCCGCTCTTCCACATCCTGCGGACGCGTTGTTCAGAACTTGCGTTCTGTATTTCACCTTGCGGTGTTCTTCGACAAGCTCAGGAGGAGCGGCATTGTAAATCCATTTACAGTTTCGAAAGATATCTAATGCCTCCATATCGAATGATTTATTAATTCTATTTGGAATATTGCATTTATTTTTGCTATAATAGAGCTATAAAAATAAAACATGTCATTTTTCTAAAATGTGGAGCGTTATGAGGGGATCAGTATTTTCTAAACTTCTATTCATCCTGCTGTTGGGTACGGTGTTGATTGTGGCTAGTGATAATCCACTTAAGCGCAATCGTAGTGTTAGTCCTGCTGGTGATAAGGTAGCACATTTAAGTGATAGCGATGACAGTGAAAAACCGATAGCAAGAAAACTTAGGAATCTGCGAGGCGTGTTTAGTCCAATTGACTTAGAAAAAACCGAGCCTGTTTCTTTGGTTGATACGGACTGTGAAAGGATTATAAAAAATCTAAAGATCATCTTTGCTAAGCCGTCAGCGGGTGAGACTGTCCCTTGTGCAAGCCCCATCGGAGAGCAGCGGAAAATATTAGAAGAAGGTGCTTCATTACTTAATCGGTTAAGGGTGGCTAATTTAGGATGTGAAGATATTGATTTTGATGAGCGCAAAAGTAATGCCCTAGCCGATGAAATGATGGGGGTTCTGCGGTCATTTGGTCCTACAATGTGGGTGAAAATTAGAAAAGCGGTTACAGCTTATAATGAAGAATATGGAAGATCTGGACCAATTGCTTGCGCAAACCCGCTCGCTAATATTTCATTTGAATTTCAACAATGTAGAACGGCGGACCGTTATGCTGCTCCGTGGTATGCATTACCATCGGATAAAGTCATGGCAATGCTCGATCAGTGTCAGAGTGCACCAGTTGTTCAGTGCAATATTAATGCATTATTTTTAGATGCAGTTATTCATAATAATCTTGATTTAGTAAAACATTTAGTTGAAAAAGGGGCTTTAATTCACTACCGTGGGCCTGAGGGAGAAAACGCATTCCATCATGCTGCAAGGAACTGTTCTATAGCGTTATTAGATTACTTATTAGGTGTTGCTGCGGCACGACATTTGTTGTCGGAGTTATTGGAGCAGACCGATTCTTTGGGGAGCACACCTTTGTATGTTGCAGTAAAAACAAATCAAGCTGAAGCCGTTAGGCGTTTGCTTGATGCTGGTGCTAATTGGAAAATATATATGATTGTGAATGGTGCAAATATGATGTCGACGGCATTGCATTTTGCAGCAAGCTCAGGATGTATAGAGACGCTTGATTGTATTATAGCTTGGGCTGAAGCGAATAATATTTTGGGAGAGGTTCTAGAAGCTACAGATTTTTCTAAGTGTACAGCGCTGTACCTTGCTGTAAAATACGATCAGAAAGAAGCTGTTATCCATCTCCTTGATGCTGGTGCCAACCTAAACACTTGTCCAGTAACGCCGGAAATAAATCCTGAAAGGAAAGTAACGCCACTGCACATAGCTGCGGCTAATGGAAATCTTGCCATGCTTGAGCTAATTATAGAGTGGGCTCGTCGTAAAAATGTTTTAGCTCGTTTAATAGATGGGCAAGATGATGCTGGTTCAACAGCTCTGCACCATGCAGTGGAATATAATGATCCCCTGGTTGTTACATATTTACTTGCCGAAGGTGCAGATGAAGGCATACCGGATGATTCTGGCAAAACACCATTGCAGCTGGCAATAAAGCAGGAGAAGCGATATCTGGTTGAGTTACTACAAGAATTAGTACTACAAGCGGACGTTAATACTGATAGTGAAGAGAGTATATCTAGCGATGAGAGTGATACCGATGATTCTGATTAAAAATGGTACCTTTCAACTTCTGTGTGACTTTGCCAGGAGAGTGAAAATGTGGTCATTAAAGCTTTGCTAAAAGGCTCATAAAATAGGGTCAAAAATGTCTTAAAAATGGCTTATAGTTTTCTAGTTGTCCAATTGTTGGTTTGCCATCGCTAGCTCGCTAGAATTGTTTCTTTACATTGCGCTACAAATCAGTATCATAAAACCCGTATTATAAAGCTGTTTTTTATCTGGAAGGAAGCCAATGGATGAAATGCACCATACCGGCCCTCACGAGCATGGAGCCCTGGAACACCACCACTCCGTATTGAGCGAAATATTTTGTCATTTACCCTATGCTATTTTCTCCGTTGCGTTGAGTATGGTTTTTATGAGCCTTCTTGCCTTTTTACCTACCGGAGAGCAGCAGTACGGTGAAGCATGTTATCGCTTATTTCACAATTTCCATTTTTTGCATATTTTATTTGCAGCCACTGGCACTATGTTGACGTTTCGTCGTTATTCAAAGAATCTTATTCTTGGTATTGTTGTTGGCTTTTTAGTTCCACTTCTTTTTTGTACTTTTTCTGATGCCGTGCTTCCCTATTTAGGTGGTCGTATGTTGCAACTTGATATGCATTTTCACTGGTGCTTGTTTTCCCACCTTGATATTGTGCTTCCTTTTCTTCTAGTTGGAATGCTTAATGGTTGGGTAATGAGTATGCATGGTAAAACACTTCAGATGTTTTATTCAGTTGGATTTCATGTGATGCATATTTTTATAAGTGCGATGGCCTCTCTGGTTTATTTAGTCAGTTTTGGTCTTAGTGATTGGTATAGCTACATGGGTATTATATTTCTTTTCAAAATAGTAGCGGTGCTTATTCCTTGTACCCTTTCTGATATTGTTGTGCCAATGTTATTTGCTCGCTTAAACAAGGATGCTGCAGAATAAAGGCCCTGCTTGCATAGGAGTTACATGAAATCAATCCGTCTTGAACGTGTTTCTAAATCATATCAAGGTGAACTTATTATTGATAACCTGAGCTTGGAAATTAAAGCAGGCCATTTTTTTGCGCTGCTTGGTCCAAGTGGATGTGGTAAAACTACTATTTTACGGCTGATAGCAGGTTTAGAGACAGTCGATTCGGGACGTATTTTCCTTGGTGATCAAGAGATTACTCATGTGCCAATTTATGAGCGCAAAATTAATACCGTATTTCAGCAATATGCTCTATTCCCACATCTTTCAGTATTTGAAAATGTGGCGTACAGTATGCGCATTAAACGGTTTACTACTGAAGTTATAAATGCCAAGGTTGCCGAAGCACTTAAGATGGTGCGTCTCTCTGGCTTTGAAGGTAAATATCCGCGGAATCTTTCAGGCGGGCAGCAGCAGCGCGTTGCGTTAGCACGTGCATTGGTTGCTGAGCCCGATGTACTTCTTCTTGATGAGCCTCTTGCAGCACTTGATCTTAAGTTAAAAGAAGAGATGCTTACTGAGCTCAATCAGCTTCAAGATAAGTTAAAAACAACATTTGTCTATGTAACGCACGACCAATTTGAGGCACTAACCGTTGCTGACCAAATGGCAATTATGAGCCCCCAGGGTGATATTGAACAACAAGGCACGCCAAAAGAGATTTATGAGTTTCCTGTTTCTTGTTTCGCAGCGACTTTTGTAGGCAATACTAATATCATTGAAGGTCGGTTGCATATTATCGATAAAGCATACCAAATTGAGGTAGAGGGCTTAGGTCTTTTTCATGTGTACGCTCCTACTGAAAAACTATGGATGATTCCCGGGTGCCGGTTATTTATGAGTGTGCGTCCTGAAAAAGTACTTATTACTAAAAAGCCTAAAGAAGGGTTTTCTAATCATCTTCAAGGCAAGGTAACCGACATTATTTATTACGGTCGTTCAACGCAGTACCGTGTTCGCTTGCAAAATGGCCAGCATTTATTGGTGTTTGAGCAGAACGAAGAACATTTCCCTCAAGAAAGCATTGATTGGGATGATGAGGTGCATCTGTACTTTCAAAAAGAGAATGTCGTTTTGTTGGAGCATTAGATGAGCATGAAAGCATTTCGTAAAATTTTTGCAGACGAGCTCTCATTTGTCTTTTCTTGTCCTGCAATTCTCTGGCAGAGCGTCTTTTTGTATGTCCCCTTTCTTTTGCTTGTAGGGTATAGTATCACTGATTTTAATGAGACAACTGGGACATGGTTTTTGACCTTAGCCTATTACAAGCAAATTTTTGCTTCGCTCTATATTCAGATTATTTTCCGTTCATTTTTTTTAGCAGCGCTCACGGCGGCAATTTGTTTTGCCATAGCATATCCGGTTGCATATTTTTTAGCGCTTAAAGTACCAAAACGATTCAAAACTATTTTACTTTTTACGCTTATTTTCCCATCGTGGACTAGCTTAATTGTACAGGTATATGCCTGGTTTTTTTTGCTCGAGCAAAACGGCATTATTAGCACCGTTTTACGCTTCTTTCATCTTATTTCTCCTACCCAGCATTTGCTTAACAATTATTTTACTATTGTGCTTGGTATGGTTTCGTGTTTTTTACCATTTATGATTTTGCCTATTTATGCAGTGTTGGAAAAAATGGAAAAACACTATCTTGAATCGTCTGCTGATTTAGGAGCGAATCGTTTTGAGACATTTCGTCGTGTTATTTTTCCTATGTCATTGCCAGGAGTCTATGCAGGAGTAATGCTTGTTTTTATTCCCTCTTTCGGTGAATTTGCGATCCCTACGCTTCTTGGCGGAGCAAAGTATATTTTTTGGGGTTCTGCAATAGTTGATAAATTTTTGCGTTCACGTGATTGGCGATTGGGCTCAGCATTAGTGATTGTTGGTATTATGTTGCCGGTATTGCTTACAGGAATAGTGTATGTTTTTAAAAAAATACGTATTTATCTGGCTACACGCAAAAGTAAGCAATATGCAGATTATTTGAGTGCACATAAAGAACTTTGGGGATAGGTAATGGTTGAAAATAGAAAATATATGGGACAGTTTTTTATGCCTATCATGGTGGCCATAGCATATCTTTTTTTGTATTTACCTATTTTTGTATTGGTCCTTTTTTCTTTTAATGACGCAAATTGTTCTGTTGCCTGGGCTGGTTTTTCACTCAAATGGTATCAAAAACTAGTGAGCTCTCCAGAAATATTAGATGCACTCCAAGCATCCCTGATTGTCGCTCTATCAACAACGTTTCTGAGCTTGCTGATAGGTACTTGCTTTATTGTAGCTAGTAGATGGGGTGGGCGGGCTTCGCTCTTTTCTAACTTATTTTATGTGAATATTTTGTTGCCTGAAATTGTTTTAGCAATTGGTATTTTGAGCATTTTTACCTTTTTTCAGCTGCCGCTTGGCTATGGCAGCTTGATTGCAGGGCATACGCTGTTAGGTCTTGGTTTTGTAATACCTATTGTACGAGCTCGATTTTGTGAATTGGACCCTGTTCTTACCGAGGCATCGCTTGATATGGGTGCTACTTATTGGCAAACATTTCTACATGTTCTCATTCCCTTGCTTATGCCATCGCTGCTTGCATCAGGATTATTAGTATTTACACTTTCTATGGATGATTTTTTAATTTCGTTTTTCTGTTCGGGCCCTACGGTACAAACACTTTCTGTTTATGTCTACTCCATGATTCGTACAGGGGTTGATCCGATGATTAACGCAATATCAACGTGTTTTTTGGTGATTAGTAGCTTGTTGGTCTTTTTGCTCTGTTCACTAAAAATTGTTGATCAGGTGCTTGGCCATGATTGAACAATTAGCTTTATTATTTGGCCGTAGTCATCGTGTGGTGCGACGTGCAATAATTGTTGTTT
This sequence comes from uncultured bacterium, assembly GCA_903825355.1. Taxonomy (GTDB): domain Bacteria; phylum Babelota; class Babeliae; order Babelales; family RVW-14; genus CAIKAH01. The sequence continues at coordinate 10,885 of CAIKAH010000029.1, forward strand.
GCTATCTGTTGGTACTCGCAACTGCCTTGTATTTACCGTTGTTATTTGATCACTTTCGCAGCCAAAAAACCTTGAATGTGTATGCGTTTACCGAGACTTTTAGCCCTCAGGCGTTAGAGCGGTTTGAGAAAAAAACAGGTATTAAAGTTAATATGACCTACGCGGAGCTTGACGAAGAAATAGGTGCAAAATTTTCTATAAATGCTGGCGCAGGCTACGATGTGGTTAATGTATCAGATTTTATGGTTCATTTTCTTGCTAATAAAGGGTACTTGCAACCACTTAATAAAAGTAAGATTAAAGGCATAGACCGCCTTGATGCACGCTTGATGGCGCATACTTACGACAAGGCTAATCATTACAGTTTGCCCCATAAATGGTTTATGTATGGGCTTATTTATGATAAAGAATTTTTTAATGTTTCTCCTGATGAAATGAGTTTGAAAATGATTTTTGAAGATCCTGTATTGCTTTGCAAGCAAGGAATAGTCAGAAATCCTTATCGCATTTGTATGCTAGCGTCTCCCCTCGATGCATATTTTATGACAATGCTCTATGCATTTAATCGAGTTGATTGGTTTACTCCTAGCGAGCTTGATGAGGTTGCTAGTCTACTCATTAAGCAGAAACAATGGGTAGAGTGTTATTCCTTTAATTCAGTCGAATATTTTTTGCTCTCCGGGATTGTTCCTATAGCGCTTACTGCAAGTAATTTTATCCGCAAAATTTGGGAAAGCAGTGATCGTTTTGATTTCGCCATTCCTAAAGAAGGAGGTATTATTATTATTGAAAATCTCGTTATTCCTGCAGTAAGTAAAAAAAGTGAATTAGCCCATCAATTTATTGAATTTATGCTTTCAGATGAAATAGCAACCTTGAATAGTGAAGCTTATGGATGGACGTCTTCAAACTGTATTGCCCAAAAAATACTTGATGAAGAGCATAGTGACAAAAAATCGCATCTGTTTCCAAGCAAGGAAATTTTTCAGCGCTTACAGATTCCTCTGTTTAATTCGTATGCTCGACAATGTGCTGATAATGCATGGCTTCGTGTCAGCTGTGCTTAAATTTGTGATTTAAGCAGCCAGGTAGTATGCTTACAAAATAAGTTTTTCTTAAGGGGATATAAATGAAAACATTACGGGATAAAGTAAAAGCGCTTATTGATTTGTACCAGTTACGCAGGCAATCATTTCGACAAGTTGTCGCGGGATTGCGAACATTAACGCCGTGGGGAACAACCAAACTACGCAATAAAGGCAAAGCATTACTTGATAATGCAGATATGCTTTCGCATGAAATTGCACAGGGGATTGTTGTAACAGCTGAAGGTGGCATGACTGATGCTACGCTCCGTAGGCGTTATCGTAAGCTTAAAAAGGTATATAAAGCATTACATGAAATGAGCAAACCTTGGTGGCGACAATGGCTTGAGGCAGTGGGCATAGCCTTGTTCTTAGCACTTTTTTTGCGCAATTTTGTATTTGGTTTGTACCATGTCCCATCAGAATCAGCCGAGACAACCATCTTAGTTGGTGATCGTATTTGGGGCAATAAAATGGCTTACTTCTTCCAAAATGTAAAACGTGGTGAGCTAGTTATTTTTGATGATCCCCAATTTGATATTGATCGTTCAAGCACTTTCCATTATTACTGGCAGCGATATGTGGGTTTTCCTGTACCAATGCTAGGATTAAAGATGGGGCCAGCGAATTGGGTTAAGCGTGTTATTGCTGTTCCGGGTGATACCATTGAAGGTCGTGTAGAGAATGGCAAAACGGTTGTATATTTAAATGGTAAACAGCTTGAAGAGCCGTATGTAAATAGATTTCCCCTTGTCCACATGGAAAGAGAACATGGTTTTGTGCCTTTTTCATCATTTGGACCATTTATGGTTCCTGATTTCTTGAAAAAGAGTAAGCGTATTGTGCGTCGCTCTTATGATGTGAATGTAGCGCCAGAAATGCAGCCATATTATAAAATAACTGCTGACAACATTGTTCGTGATCCTTTAACTGGTAGCCCTATTTTTGATGAAGCGTTTACTCCTACAGTGCGTGATTATCAAGGTAGCATAGCAGATGTCTTTGGTCCGTTTGTAGTCCCTGAAAAAAAATACTGGGTAATGGGTGATAATCGTAAAAACAGTGGTGATAGCCGTATGTGGCTGTTTTTAGATGAAGAACTTATTCATGGTCGGGCTAGTGTCATTATTCATTCTCTTGATAGCGATGAAGCGTTTTGGCTGTTTGATTTAATCAAGCACCCGATTGATTTCTGGACAAAAATTGTACGTTGGAATCGCTTTGGTACGGTGCTTAAGAGTGCCGAGATTAAATAGCGATTTAAGGTTGTGATAGTCGAAAATCAGGATAAAGCCCGCTGATCCTGAGCTTGTCGAAGGAATACCCCTAGGGGTGTAAGAGCGGGAGCTAGCGAAATTATAAAAAATGAGTTTATTTTCGAAAAAAACTAAACATGCCAGTGTGCAGCCGCCAAAACCACAATGGCGGCTGTGGCTTGAAAATATTGTTATTCCTTTGTTGCTTGTCTTAGTGGTACGCAATAATCCTATTTTTGGTTGGTATCAGGTACCATCAGGGTCCGCAGAACCAAACCTACTTGTTGGGGATCGTATTTGGGGTAATCGCTTAGCATATCGTTACGATACTATTAAGCGTGGAGATTTAGCTATTTTTGATGATCCTTACTTTACTTTTGCTCCGGCAGGAACATTCAAATACTATTGGCAGCGTTATGTGGGGCTGCCCCTGTCCATATTCGGGCTAGGTGCAGGTGCCGATAGCTGGGTAAAACGAGTGATTGCAATACCTGGCGATACTATCGAGGGGCGTGTGGAGAGAGGGAAAACAGTAGTATATTTAAATGGTAAGAAGCTTGAAGAGCGGTATGTTAATCGCTTGCCACTTATTTATGCAGAAAAAAAAGCAGGGTTATTTCCGTTTGGTCATCTTGGGCCTATTCCGGTGCCAGATTTTTTACAATATAAATCGCGGTTTAGCAAATATGTCTTCGACCCTGCATTTCCACTTGATCAACAACCATACTATAAATTAAAACCAGAAGAAGTGCTTAAAAGTCCCTTAACCGGGGAACCGCTCTTAGATTATGCGTTTACCCCAACGCTGTGTGATGATTATGGATCAACTATTGACGCCTTTGGTCCATTTACAGTGCCGCCAGGTAAATATTGGGTAATGGGAGACAATCGTAAAAATAGCGGCGATAGCCGCATGTGGTTGTTCTTAGATGAAAAAAAGATTTGTGGCCGAGCTGCACTTATTATGTACTCGCTTGATAGCCAAGAAGCATTTTGGGGTATCGATTTATTTAAGCACCCAATAGATTTTTGGACAAAAATTGTGCGCTGGACTCGCTGTGGAAAGTTATTGCCAAAAGTTGATGTTGAATAGCAATTAACAACACGAACAAACCAAAGAAGAGTAACTATGAAAAAAACATTTTATATCACAACCCCGATTTATTATCCGAACGCAAAACCTCATCTTGGTACCTTGTATTCAACACTTTTGGCAGATGTTGCTGCTCGCTGGTATAAACTATTACATGGACAAGATACGTTCATGCTAACAGGGACGGATGAGCATGGGCAAAAGATTCAAGAAAAAGCAGAATCAGAAAAAATGACACCAAAGGCTTTTGTAGATGGTATTGTGCCAACATACCAACAGTTATGGAAATTGTATGGTATAGAGTATTCTCGCTTTATTCGTACCACCGATACTGACCATGAATATGGGGTAACTGAGTGGATAAAAAAGCTTGTTGCGCAAGGTGATATTTATAAAGGTGCATATGAAGGCTGGTACTGTGTGCCCGATGAAACGTTTGTGAATATTGGCAGTGAGCCATTGACTGATGCATCAGGGGCTTATTTGTGTCCTACCTGTAAGCGCGGACTAAAGCAGCTTTCCGAAGAGAGCTATTCATTTAAACTTTCTGCGTACGCGGATAAATTACTTGCTTTTTATGAAGCAAATCCAGATTTTATTACTCCAAAAGAGCGTATGAATGAAGTGGTTTCCTTTGTTAAATCAGGGCTTAAGGATTTAAGTCTTTCACGTAAAACGATTACGTGGGGGATTCCATTTCCCAGTGACCCAGATCATGTGGTTTATGTATGGGCAGATGCGCTTAACAACTATTTGACAGGTGTAGGGTACCAGAATGATGCAGCAGAGGCGCAAGCGTTGTTTGCTCGCTGTTGGCCAGCAGATGCGCATGTTATGGCAAAAGACATTGTGCGTTTTCATGCAGTTTACTGGCCTGCCTTTTTGATGGCTGCGGGCTTGCCGCTTCCTAAGAAATTAGTGGTTCATGGCTATATTCTTGCGGGTGACGCAAAGATGTCAAAATCATTAGGAAATACCCTCGATCCGCACAAGCTTGCTGAATGGTATGGCACTGAACAAATTCGTTATTACCTTACACGCCAAATGGCGATTACACATGATGGTATGTTTGATCTTAGAGATTTAGAAGATCGTTTGAATGCAGACCTAGCAAATAGCCTTGGTAACTTGCTAAATCGTATTACCACTCTTGCTGTCAATAATAATTATACTACCGTCAAAGCCCCAGTTCCGCTTGAGGCACGCTCTGAAGCATTGAAAATGCGCACGACAGAGGCGTATCGCTTGATGTCTGATGAAATGGATAAGTATTTTTATCACACAGCATTAGCCGAAGCGTGGAAACTGATTGCTGCTGTCAATGCTTATGTGCATGAATTGCAGCCATGGAAATTGGTGAAGGATAACCGCCCACTATTTGAAGAATGTATTGCTGTAGCGTGCAATGCGTTGCGTGTTGTTGGGCTTGTCTTGTGGCCGGTAATGCCAACAAAAATGGAAGAGTTGCTTGCATCAATTGGTGTTTCTGTTCAGTGGGGTTTTAATTATGATCAACAGTTGCGGCATGATTTGTGGGAGCACGTTTTTAAAATAGTTAAAACTGATAAAATTCTGTTTATGCGTCCGGAATCACATTTACAAGAAATTGAAGCACCTGCAACAACTGCAGTAGAAGAAAAATTAGCTATGCAAATACCAGAAATTAGTATCGACGACGTAGTGAAGGTGCATCTTGTGGCAGGAACAATTACCGACTGCAAGCCAGTACCAAATTCAGATAAGTTGTTGTGCTTGCAAGTAGATGCTGGTGAGTATGGTAAGCGTCAAATTCTTTCCGGAGTAGCCAAAGATCTAAAACCAGAAGAGCTTGTTGGTCGGCAAGGAATCTTTATTGCTAATCTTAAGCCACGTAAAATGGCAGGCATGATGTCAGAAGGAATGATGCTTTATGCTTATGATGCAGATGGCAAAAATAAACTTGCTACTGTTGATGGCGCAGCAAATGGGAAGCGTGTGCAATAGCACTATTTTTAAAAGAGAAATCTTTTATGAGATATATAGGGCGGTTGATGCTGGTAATCGGTTTTGCCATTAATTCTGCTGCGATAAATTGCGCGGCAACTGGTATTCCACTTGCTGCTAGGGCATATTGCTTGGATGAAAGAATATCGTCGCAGGGGCTTTTTTGTATCAGAAGAGAAGCAGGAAGCCCTACTGAATTGGGGTAGCTGGTTTCTTGCCTTCTCTTAGCGATTACAATCCTGCTTTATCTTCCATAAGAAGAGAGCTGCATGATAGAGCAGGATTGCTTGCGCGAAAAGAAGTTGTAAATTTTTTATATACAACTTTACATCTCGATAATTCATTTATTACTTATTCAATTAGAACCAAGAGAGGGCTTTCTCAGAAACTTTGTATTTCTATTCGATATAATGCTGCAGCATATTCTTATGAACACCACCAATTTATTAATATGGCTTGCTCGTTACCAAGCGATTACTGCAGTTTTAAATGTCTTAGATCTACCATTTGAGCCATCAGTAGCTTTTTTCTCTTATGAAAATGTAGTATGTTATCAATTGCACAGGTGCTCTTTGTAGAGGGTTCGCCTTATTGCAACGTTTCAGTTTGATGCGTTGCTGGGGATTGCTATTAAATCCATACAATAGTTGCTTGTGTAAAATACTGCGTTTTATCAATAGCTCGTCGGTATGAGTGATATTCTTGATTACAGATGGTGCAGTGGTTATTTGTTCTATCTATATTATTTTCATTAACGCCTGTTGCAATAAGTTGCTGTCTGTTGAGCTCTCCATTATCAAAAAATATTTTGCCATCGCGTTCTTTAATTAAGGATGCGGTGGCATTTTTATTTTCTAATGCTTTTTCTAGCGCTACTATGAAATCATCTTTGACCTCGTAGCAGCATGCGCCACCAGCAGGGCCAAACCAGATTTTAAGTTGTTTTATATCAATGCCAAATTCATGAATGAGATGTTCGATAACCACGGCACCAATACCAGCCACTGATCCTTTCCATCCTGCATGTGCAGCTGCAATCACTTGTTTGTCTGGCGCATAAAAAATGAGCGGCAGGCAGTCTGCTGTTAGTACTGCAATAGCAACCCCGCGATCGCGGGTAATTAAATAATCGCCATCTTGTGATTTATAGTCGACTAATACTGGTCGTAATTGAGGTTGTTTGGTGACTATGCGGCCGTTGATACTATGAATTTGATGACTGATGGTCAGCTGTTGAATGTTAATTTTTTCTGCAAGTTGTTCAAGAAATAGGGTAAATGCTGGCACATCTTTAAAACTAACTGGAAAGTCTGCTGCCTTGCCAAAAAAAATAGTAGGGTTTTTGATCATGGTAATTCCAATATGCCATTCTTGCTTTTTATAAAGCCCTCACGCTGTAGGGCTTGTACAATTTTTTCAATACGTTGCGGATCTTTATCGAGTATGGTTGGCAATGTTATTAGAGGAGTCCCTGGCCGGTCAAGTAGCGCCTGTAAAATCATACCACGTACCTGCCTGTCAGAACCTTCAAATGCGGATTGCTTAGTATAATGAGCACTAAGTCGGCTTACATTGCCGACTGTTTTTTTCAGCATAACGCCATAGTCCATGAGTGCATAATACCATACGCGAGGATTAGAGGTATCTATCGAGGCTGCCACCAGCGGCTCGAGCATTGAATCTGTTACGGCTTTGTGATCTTTAAAGAAAAAATAAATGAACACGGTGCGGACATTCGTTTCAATAAAAGCAATTCTGGTATTAAAAGCGTAGGTTACGATGGAGCGAGCAGTAGCTTTGCCAATATGTGGAAATGTTTGCAATAGAGCAATATCATTTGGGAGTATGCCGTTGTATTCAGTCATGACGTGCTGTGCAATTTTTTGTAGTGCAAGTGCTCGTCGGTTATAGCCAAGCCCTTTCCATAGTCGAATAATATCGCTTGTTGAAGCGGTAGCAAGTGTGGCAAAATCAGGAAAAGCTTGGATAAATGATTCAAACTTATCAGCAACGCGGAAGGTTTGTGTTTGCTGAAGCATTATCTCTGACACTGTGACGTAGTAGGGAGTAGTAATGCGTCGCCATAAAAAATCACGCTCATGGTGCTGGTAGTAGTGCAAAATGATTTCTTGAAAAATAGCTAGTGCCCGAGGGCTGGCTGGTGCCTTGCTCTGTATTGCCCAGAATTGTTGAAGAAGTTTTTCATGTTGTTCTTGGTTAAAAGCAGTAGTCATAATATTTGTATTGGAAGGGGTTTTCTAAATTTTTTTTTTAGCATACTATACCAAGTACATTTTAGAAAGGAATGAGACTTATGATTTTTGCAGCTATTCTTGGCTTTGCAGCTATTGCAAGCGCTATTGTTGTTAATAAAATGGTTTTGCAAGAGTTGCCGCTCGTTTTTTATGTAGGCTTTCGCTCCTTCCTTGCTGGCTCTATTTTGTATTTATATGCAAGAAGGGCAACGCATCGCTTTTCGCGCGAATATTTGCGCGTAGATTTACGTGCATTGGTATTTGTGGCATTTCTGACTACGCTTATTCCTACTCTTCTTAAGGCTTTTGCTATTAAATATATGCTTGTAACTAAAGCGGCTCTCATTGGCAGCCTTGACCCCTTTATGACGGCGCTGTATGCCTATGTTTTATTTAACGAAAAACTTACGAGGCGCAAAATTCTTGGGGTTTTGATTGCTTTTGCTGGGGCTCTAGGTTTGTGCTTAAGCTCTTCTCCTATTGAGCATTCACTGCATGTATTTCTCTGCTTTTCATTGCCTGAATTGGCTGCCTTTGGGGCTGTTGCACTTGGTCGGCTTGGCTGGTTAGTTGCTCAAAGGCTACTCAAGCAAGAGCGCTATTCGCCCGTTGAATTAAATGCGGTAACTATGATTCTTTCTGGCCTTATGGGTTTGACGATTGCAGCATTTTTAGAAGATGGTGTTTCTTATGCAGCGCTTGCACACCCCGGGTTGTGGGGGCTTATTGCTTACAGTGTTCTGATTGGTAATGTTTTTGGTTTTACCTCATATGGTTATGCGCTTAAGCGTTATTCTGCTAATTTTGCTTCGCTGCTTGGTTTTTCTACCCCTATATTTATTACGATTTTTGGCTGGTTATTGCTTTCAGAGCGTTTAACATTACCTGTGGCTTTATCGGGTTTTGTAATTTTTACAGGGGTATACTTGTTTTATCGTGAGGAGATACGGGGTTAGTAACCAATCGTTCAATTTTTTCTCGTGGTAAAGATTTCTAACTATTATTAAGCAAGGATTAGCAAAGCTTTTGTCTATTCTGATGAGGATGAAATTTTATATACACTGCTAGCAGCGGTAAGAGGGGGATTTGATTGTACGTAGCTGGCCGCAGGTTAAGTCTTTGGTTATTTTTTGATATTAGCAAAGGGAGCAAGGGCTGCCGCTACAGCAGCATCTTTTTTGTTCAAAGCTGCCTCTAATAGGAGGATTGCAATCGGTGTGCTTGGCATGAGTAAGGGAATGTCCTCTGCAGAAAGCCATTCTCCTCGAGCTAGAGCTGCTCCTATAGCAGGTCTTGATTCATCAGTTATTGCTACTTTTAATGATTGTAGTTGCTCTGCACTTCTTGCTTCTTCATGCATGCTGGGGGCTGCACCCCTAGAATGGCTAGTAACTGGTTCTAATATTAATGGTGTATATCTAGAACAGGCACGTGTTGTTTGCATTGTTAAGGCCCCTTTTCGTCGCCATGAAAGCTGTTTCAAGCTGGCTTGTTGAGTAGGGCTAGTAGGCTCTAACTCTAGCGGGCGCTTAGCTGCAGCATAGAGGGAGGCTAGAGAGCACAATGCGGTTGATAAGCATAGTAAGCGTAAGAATGGCATATTTTTCTCCAAGTAGGAACGCAATAATTAACGATTTCTACTGCAACACCATGCTGACCACCATGATTTACGCTGGGCTGGTAAATGCTGTAGCAGTAAGTTTTTGATATCATTACTAGTTGAAGCAAGCATGCGCTCTTCTGCGTACGATTCGCATACCAGTAGTAACTCTACAATGCTTTTATCATTATGTTCACAGGCAAAATCTAATGGAGTTTTCCCCCAAATATTTTCTACATTAGCATCAGCACCAGCGTTGAGCAATAGTGTTATGGTTTGGTATGTTTCATCATTTGATTGGCATCTTAATGCTTCATGTAATGCTGTATCGTGGGTGTAGGGATGCTCAGCATTAACATCTACCTTCTGCGCTAACAACAAAGAAATAGCCTGGGGGAAGCGGTGTCTGCTTGCTAAATGTAAAAGAGAAGTGTCTGTTTTTTGGTCATATTTTTTAATGGCCTCCGGATGCTTGATTAAGATATGTGCAAAGGCAATTATATTTCTGTTACATAAGGCGCGTGCCAGTTCCGCAGGGTCGTCAATATTATAATCAAGCGTGAGAAATGCTTTTTCTGTATCAGCAGCGCTGATAATGTATGTTCCGCTATTATTGCGAAATGCCTTGCAGATACCATTACTAAGAGCCATAGCTAAGATTATTTGTGCTGAGCGATTGTCGCCTGGGTTGTTTGATTCAAAAGCAAGTTGGACATCTTTTGGTCGTATGAATGAAATGGTTATTGGAGTGATGGTTAGTTTAGGAAGATTTTTTTTTCGATTATGACCTTTTTGTTGGTCTTGCGATGTAGCATTAATAAAAGCGGGAGAAAAAAGTATTGCGAATAGAATGAAGAAGCGGGCCCAATATGAATATATAATCATGCTTTGTTTCCTGGAATTATGGATTAAAGGCACAATTTTAGGCAACAAATTATGAAAAAGCAATTGTTATAATTTTAGACTTTTGGGCTCTTTGTTAGTTGAGCACGTAAGATTGACACGATGGCATGATTGTTATTTTCTAAGGCAATGTGTAATGGTGTATAGCCATAGGCAAGGCTTGGGCGCTTTTTATCTTGCTTTGTTTTCTTTGTAATATCTGCATCATAATTAATCATTAGCGTTATGATTTCTGTGCAGCGTGCATCTGCGCAAGCGTAGTGCAAGGGGCTCCAGCCAATAGCATCAATTTTGTTAGGATTTGCTCCTTCGGCAAGCGCTTTTGCTGCCAATGTTGTATTCGCACTATTTACGGCTTTATGAAGTTTTTGCTGTACTATTTTGCGTTCATTTGCCTTAGTGTCTACTAGGTTGTCAAATGCTGCAAATAGCAGTGTAAAAGGGTGTCGTCTCATCCAGCCGTATCCATGTGGAATCATGCGCTGGGATGCTACAGCTACCGCAGTAGTTTCGCTGGGCATAGAAATGTTGCTTGGTAAAGATATTGTAACTGGTTTGGCTAAGCTAGCAAGTGGGCTTAATGGGCTAGTAGATCGAGTCGGCTCACATTCCTTTTTGCGTTTGATGGGAGGGGGAGACAGCGGAGAGTAGTGCGAAAAATCGCTTTCATACGGATTGTTACTCATTGTGTTGTTCGCTAACGATAAAGATCGATCACAACGGCTTGGCATGCTTTCTGTGCCAATAATTCCTAGGGTCTCTTCTAGTGCCTCATCGGCTGAGCTTGGACTACTTTCTCTGCTTGTAGTGTAATCTGAACCTTCCTCTTGGCGTTCGCGCTTGGTTGGCCTGCCTGCAGCATACATATGTCCTTCTGGCGCAAAAGTAAGCAAAAATATAAAAAATGTTAGCTTTTGCATTAGTTTTTCCATTATAACCTCGCGAATGACTACGCTTTTAATTACTATTTAATAATACAATATATTTTTTTATTTTCAAATGGTTTATGGGCATGCTTAAATAAGGGTTTATTTGCACTTTTTTAACTCCTACCAGGTTGTTTTGGGCTAAATGAGGATACTTGCTGTTTTAGCATTTAGGCCTTGCTGGTGTGTGTAATGTTATTGAAGCGGGGTAAGTGTCTTTTTGTGGCTGATAAATGATAGGACAATGCATTAGACTTTTGAAACAGGGATCAGGGCGTAGTGACATACGCCTTGATCCCTTGCTTGAGCTACCGCTTTTTGGTACCGCTTGATGTAATTATACCAAGTGATCCAATAGGCGGAAAGAATAACTGATTACTCGTCTTGTGATGAAGTAGCTTGTTCAGCTGCTTTTTTGCGCATAAAAGTTGGGGTATCCAGGTTGTCCATGTCGAATGATTCTTCTATTGGTGCTGTGTGCATACTTGCTGATGTTGCACCGCTAAGGTGTTGTGGGGCTGCTGCCGGCACTATTTGTGGAGCACTATGCGCTGACATTTCACTAACAATTGTCACAGGCTCAGGCATTATAGCCGTTGCTACTGCTATTTCTATCATAGCTTCTGGCGATGGGCGAGCTGGGGTGATATTTGAAGTGACTATTATTGGTTTTGTGTCCACAGTAGGCTTGTCTACAGAAAGATCAAGGCCCGTCGCAATAACCGTTACACAAATCTCATTGCCAAGTGATTTATCAATAACAGAACCCATAATAATGTTCGCTTCAGGATTAACCATTTCATACACCATAGAGGCGGCATCATTAATTTCTTGTAGTTCTAGATCTTCGTTTCCCGTAATATTAATCAATACGCCTTTTGCTCCGTGAATGCTGGTATTTTCAAGCAAGGGGGAACTAATTGCTTTGAGTGCTGCTTGTTTGGCGCGATCTGGGCCAGAGGCTCTTCCGGTGCCCATAATCGCCATCCCTGTATCTTTCATAATGGTTCGTACATCTGCAAAATCAACATTTATATGTCCAGCGCGAGTAATGATATCAGAAATGCCTTTAATTGCTTGCTTGAGTACATCATTTGAAAGCGCAAAAGCGTTTAGCATAGAAATTTTAGGATCAGCATTTTCAAGCAATTTTTGGTTTGGTACTACTATCAGCGTATCAACTGTTCCTTTGATATTATTAAACGCATCTTCGGCATGCTTCGCCCGTCGTTTACCTTCAAATGAAAATGGTTTAGTTACAACGCCTACGCTCAAAATACCCATTTCGCGTGCAGCTTGTGCAATAATTGGCAACGCGCCCGACCCGGTGCCGCCACCAAGGCCAGCAGTGAGGAACAGGATGTCAGTATTATCGAGCAGATCTTTGATCGCATCGATATCTTCTTCTGCTGCACGTTTGCCAATTTCAGGGTTTGAACCAGCGCCCAGCCCTTTAGTTATTTTTTTACCGAGTTGTACCTTGTTACGAGCAGGAGATTGATGCAGTGCTTGTGCATCGGTATTAGCGACAATAAATGAAATAGCGTCCATATCACCGCTCTGAATCATGCTATTCACTGCATTGCTGCCGGCACCGCCTACGCCAAGTACTTTTAAGTTGACGCCCGCGCTGTTCAGCTCTTCTTCAAGGCTTAATATTTCGATCATAATTGCTCCTTAAAACAGATCGTAGATCCATGATTTCATTCGTTTCATTACATTTGCAAACAATGCAGAATCTTGTGTTGAAATTTCACCCAAGCTGCGCTCTCCAGAAGCATCAACAAGTAAACCGTAAGCAGTTGCATAGATGGGGCTTTTTAAAATGTCTGGTAGATGGTAGCTGTCTCCCTGCACAGGAGGGATAGGGTAGCCAACACGCACAGGAATATTTAGTTTCTCACTAGCTAGTGTAGTGATATCCTGCAGCAGCGCTCCTCCTCCCGTTATTACCAAGCCACATGGCATGAGTGCATGAAGTTTGAATTGAGCGATTTCTTCAGCGAAAATATCAATAATTTCTTCCGCTCTGAAATTAATAATCTCAACCATGTTTTTAAGAGCAACTACTTTATTTCCGCCGTCATAGCCAAGATTAATAGCTAATTCTGCATTATGTTGATCGTCCATAAAGACAGAACCATAGCGCTTTTTAAGTTCCTCTGCGCGTTCAAATGGGATCCCTAGGCCAATAGCAATGTCATTCGTGAAATGATTTCCTGCAATAGCAAGCACTTTAGAGTGGCGGATACGGCCATCTTTATAGATAGCAAAATCAGACGTGCCACCACCAATGTCTAAAATACCCACCCCCATCTCCTGCTCAGATGGTGTTAGGACTGCAGCAGCAGAGGCTAGTTGTTCAAGAACAATATCAGAGACGGTAACACCAGCAAGCTCGCATGATTTAATAATATTTTGAGCTGAGGCTACAGCGCCTGTAATGATGTGTACTTGTGCTTCGAGTCGTACCCCATACATCCCGAGAGAGTCAAATACATATTCTTGGCCATCAACGCGAAAATATTGCGGGAGGACGTGCAAAATATATTGATCTTTGGGTAATGGAATTGCTTTTGCAGCTTCAATAACACGGTCAATATCGCTTTGTGTTACATCACGTCCTTTGATAGCAACAACGCCTGTAGAGTTGAATGATTGGATATGCCCGCCTGATATGCCGACGCATGCTGATTCTATTGTTACGCCAGCCATGCTTTCTGCTTCTTTGAGGGCCGCTTTAATTGATTCAACGGTCTGCGCAATATTTACAATAACGCCTTTGCGTAGCCCATATGATGGGTGTTGACCAATCCCAACCACTTCAGTTTGTCCTTGAGCGTTAATGTGTGCAATGATAACGACAATTTTAGTCGTGCCAATATCAATAGCAGTGACTGTTTTACCCATAATTTTTTTAACCATGACCCCTCCCTATCTTCGCAGGTTGATTGCATCTGACGATAACTTGATCTTTTATGCGTGTATCAAAAATTAATGGGCAATGTTTAGATTCAAGGACTTTTTTAGTAATAATGCCCTGTGAGCAAAGGTCTTTGAAGATGGTTGAGATTGCGGCAAGTTTTTTTGCATCAAATAGGCTCTGTTCGGTTGTTAGGATGCGTGCTTTGCAAATGGATGTGTATGGAGCCAATTCTATTTGCCAAGGAGCATAATAGGTAATAGCAAAATGTTGCCAAAGATAGGGAGTAATTTTATGGATGAAATTATACAGGTGCTGTGGCAGTGGGGCTGTGGCTGCGTCGAAAAGCTTGTTTCCTGTAAGCCATTTTTTTTCAATCGTGATTTTTGGTAAAGTCGAGAGCACTTCATCGTTAAAGCTTTTCTTATCTATCAGGCTGAGATGATTTCCAATAACTGTTTGGTCATTCACCAGGCAGATGGGCGCGGTTGTTTCGATAGTAAATACAATCGTTTTTGGCGCTTGGTATTGATAAGTTGCAGCTTTAATAACCGGAAAGGCTTCTTGGAGCATAATCATAAGCTTGCTAGGTGATAGACTAAGCAGACTTTTTTTTATAATGTTTTTGCTAATAAATTGTTCAATTTGCTTTGTAAGTTCTTTATTTCCTATGCCCTTTAGAACAACGGTTGCCTGCTCGGGGGTGAAAAAGGTGTATACTTCGGTTGATGAGTAAAAAAATAGTTTTTTACCACCAATGATGATGACTGGTAACCCAATGCTCACCAAGATGCCTGCAACAAGAAAGCGTTTTATGCTCTTTTTAATCGGCATTTTCATGATGGTATCTTCTCCGGATCCTGACCGTATCCTCTTTTCCAGGACAAGCCTAAAAAAAAAATCTGTCATACTGCAATAAATGGTGAAGGATACTTTTATATTGATGGAGCTGTAGCGCTTTGTTATTCTCGGCGAGGGACTGAGAATACATAGAAACCCGCTAGTAGGAGACGCTGGATGATACGCAAAAAACTAGAAGACATTTTTATTGAACAAAATCTAATTAGTACAGACCAGCATGCAGAGGCAGTTGCAGAACAGCAAGGGTCTGGCAAACCTCTTCTACAAATCTATCTTGAAAAAAAGTTTATATCTAAAGTTAATATTGCGCGTGGGCTTGCTCAGCAGATTAATGTACAGTTTATAGAAAAAATTACTGAACAGATGGCAGATCCGCAGTTGCTGGGCAAAGTACCACTTAAATTTTTACGTCAGCATGCCGTTATTCCCATCATGTTTGAAGGGCGCAAAACGATTGTTACTGCCAACCCACGTGATTTACAACCGCTTGATGACTTGGCCCTTCTTATGGCTGGTGAAGTGACGTATGCGGTTTCTACAGATGATGCAATTCAAGATGCGATTAATAAATATTATCCGCTTGAAAGCAGTAAAGAGATGATGGACGAGCTGAAAGAAGGGGAGTCTGAAGAATTTGACTTGGACATGGGCCCGCTTGAAGACAAAGACATCATGGAAATGGCTAATGATGCCCCCATCGTCAAATTGGTAAATCACATGTTGATGCAAGCGGTAAAAGAGGGGGCCTCTGATATCCATATTGAACCGTTTGAGCGCGAGTTGCGTGTACGTTTTCGTATTGACGGCAATATGTACTTGCGCCTTACGCCTCCTAAGCGGTATCAAGGTGCTATTGTTTCGCGCGTCAAAATTATGTCAGACATGAATATTGCTGAAAAGCGAATTCCCCAAGATGGCCGTATTCAAATCAAAGTGGCTGATAAAGCAATTGATGTGCGGGTTTCAGTGTTGCCTGCAAATTATGGTGAGCGCGTGGTAATGCGTTTGCTTGATAAATCTAAAGGCGTGGTAGAGCTTGAGCAGCTTAATTTGAGCGAACATGATTTTAAAGCGCTTTCAGAAGTTATTGCACGCCCGAATGGTATTATTTTGGTTAGTGGTCCAACCGGTTCGGGTAAAACGACTACGCTTTATTCTATTTTGCATAAACTTAACCAACCTGATGTGACCATTATTACGGTTGAAGACCCCGTGGAATATACCATGTATGGTATAAATCAAGTCCAGGTTCACCAGCAGGCTGGGCTCACCTTTGCGGTAGCATTACGGTCTATTTTGCGGCAAGATCCTGACGTGGTACTGATTGGAGAAATTCGTGATGGCGAAACAGCACAAATTGCAACACAGGCAGCCTTGACCGGCCACTTGGTGCTCAGTACCATTCACACAAACAGTGCACCAGCAACCGTTACGCGACTGCTTGATATGGGGATAGAGCCTTTCTTAATTGCTTCATCACTTATTTGTGTTATTTCACAGCGATTGGTACGTCGGCTGTGTCAACAGTGCAAAGAGCCATTTAAACCTGATACTGAGATGCTTAAATCGGTAGGGATTCCATTAGAAGAAGCTGCTTCGATTACTTTTTATCGTGCTGTCGGCTGTGATGAGTGCCTTAAGCTTGGGTTTAGAGGACGGTTAGCAATTTTTGAAATTATGCAGGTAAATGATGCCATAGCTCGCCTTATCGTGCAGCATGCAGATGCTACAGTGATCCGTAAAGAAGCCTTGGTTCAGGGTATGACATTGCTTAGCACTGATGGAGTAAGGCAGATAAAAGCAGGCTTAACTACCATTGAAGAAGTGCTTACAGTTGCTCATATTGAAGAAATAGAATCTTAGTAGCAAAAATAGCTTCTGCCTGACTGTTGAGTGATCAGGATATGTTTTTGTGATCATTCCATTGATTGGTAGTACGCTAACCAGGCAGCAGCTAAGGCGGCTAAGCCTGCTGCAATTTTGCCATCATGCTGTTTGATGCGAAGTTTTAAAATTTCTAATCTTTGCGATAGTGTTGGCGTTACGCCATATCTTAGTAGAAGATCAATGATTGAGAGGTCCCTTATTCCCCAGCAGGCAATCTCTAGAGCCGTATGGCCATGATTATTAGTGGTATTAATATTTGCTCCGTGCCGGAGAAGAAGCTCAGCTATTACTGTATGGGCTAAAATGCAGGCCCAGTGTAGGGGTGTGCGTCCACCATTGTCAGTAGCATTAATATCAGCCCCGCGTTCAAGAAGAAGCTCAGCTGCTTCTATCTGGCTGTTAAAGCAGGCCAAGTGCAGGGGGGTTCTTCCATCAATCGCAGTGGCATTAACATCTGCCGCGTGCCTGAGAAGAAGCTCGGCTAATCTGATGTTGCCGTTATGGCAGGCGATGTGTAGGGGTGTTACTCTACCATTGGTAGTAGCATTAACATCTGTTCCCCCATCAAGCAGGGCGCGTACTGTAGCAAGATTACCGTCTCTGCATGCCTGAAAAATAGGGTCTTCTAATCGAATAGGTGCTGTTTCTGGTATAGGTGCCAGTCCTAGTATTGTCCGATCATCAGCGGTAAGCTGGGCATTGCAGTTTGGGCAGGTATTGTAACGTGCAAGCCACAGTCTTGCGCATTCTCCATGAGAGGTGTGGAGAATCTTTGAGTCTTTGTGGGTGAGTTGAATTAGGGTTTCTGGTGCTTCTGTTGGCAAGATATCTTCTCGGCAGATAGGGCATTCTATGGTATCGGTATCGGCAGCTGATGCTGCGGATGGATCTGCTTCCATGGCAAAGCCAGTGGTTGGGGCTAGTAGCGCAAGGGCAAGCAGAATAGCTTGTCTGATGTTTTTCATAATCTTCTCCTGAAAAATACATTTTTATTTTTATATCCTGAGTTTATCAGTTTTAATTAATAATTCAAATTGAATTAAAAAATAATAAAATTAGTAAAAATGCCTATTTTGATTAATTTGTTTCCGTGAAGTCATAAATTCTTTCTATTAGATCTGGGTATTCCAATTCCTGTAATTTCTTTACTCTTAATTAAAATTTTTTCTACCATGCCTGAGCGTTGTGGGGATTTGGTCTAAAAATTCTTAAAGGGCATTAGATGTCATTTTGGCTTCAACAGCGTCCAGTGGTTCGCGCCCTAAGCAACTTGCCAGCAGCTTATTTCTATGCTGTTGCTTGCTTTATAAGTTTGCTTTGTGTGATGGCTATTTCTATTCGTCTGATAATGCCCACGTATCGTTGCTTGCAGCAGGTTGAACAGCAATTAAAAGAATTAGAAGCCCAAGTTGTTGCCTTTGAGCACGTGCTTGAGCAGCAACCAGCTATATCTACTGAGCATAGTAGGTTGGTTGCTCAAAAGCAGACCTTTGCCGCCGACATTGCAGTGCTGCAAGATACGCTTAATGACTTACTCCTAATAATGCGCGAACACAAAGTATCTTGCCGTGGTATTGTCCCTCTCGGGGGCAAACAAGAAGGACTACACGAGAAGCATCTGGTTGCCCTTAGAGCCAAGGGATCTTTTAGTAAATTAATATCACTGTTGCAGGCGCTTGAGCAGCCGCAATATCCGCTTACCGTGCGTGCTGTGAATCTTATTAAAAAACGTGGTGCTATGGTCCATTTGGACGCAATAGTGCAGGTGATTAGCCTAAAGGAGAGCTAATGGAATTTTTGGTCGCATGCTGTTTGTTGATCCTGTTTTGTACCAGTTGTAGTCTGGTTGGAAGCGTGGATGTTATTGCCTTGCCTGACCCGTTTGCTCAGCCTCCTCGTGGGGCTGTTATGCATTCGACAGAGCCTATTGTCCTAGAGGCGATTGTAAATGTTGATGGCAAATTGGGCGTTGCGTTGTCCTGTAGAGATGAGCATGAAACGGTGCAAGAAGGTGAACAATTTAAAGGATTTACCGTGGCAGGGATTAGCAATGACAGCGTTACCTTAATAAAAGGTCGAAAAAAGCGTATTTTACACGTTAATTAACCGGTATTGCGAGGGATAGGGATGAAGCGACTTGGGGTGGTTGATAGGGGTATTATTGTACTTGTTTTGATATTTGTACCATTAGTGTTGCATAGCAAGGCCACTGCTATCCAAGGGCAACAAGAGCGGAATATTGATATTGACTATTTACCGCCAATGCCGTCTGAGTTACTCAAACGTGAACGTAAAACTGAGCAGGCTGAGCAACTTTCTAATATTCGTAAAATGGTTGTGGCCAGCACAAAAACTAAAAAAAAGAGGACTGGCGGTAATCAGTTACATGCTAAAATGCTCTTGCTGCAAGCACATGCCCAGCAAGCGGCGCTTGATCAAGAAGTCTTTGATTTGATTAAAAAGCAGTACGAAGATCAGGAATTGCAAGATGCAAAAATCTCCTTGCAGGTTAAAAAAATGCCTATAAAAGAAGTAATGAAGCTGATTTGCCGGATGACACAAGTTCCTTTTGTGGTTGATAGTGATGTGGAAGGAGAGGTATCTGATTTTGCTGTGCAAAATTTACCGTTGGCTGCGGCGCTGCATAGTATGCTTGCCAGTAATCAGCCTCGGCTGGCACTTATGAAAGATTTAGGCGTGTGGCGTGTTATGCGGTATGCGTCTGCTAAAGAGTATTTTGCTGGGCTTGTTGCACGTGAGCGCGCAAAAGATGTGGTGGCTGGGGTATATGCCTTGACGCATGTGCAGTGGACAGCAGCGCTTAAGCAGCGCATAGAAAAGCTCTGGCAGGGGTTGGTACAGGCGAGCCCTGAAAAGCAGTTTTTTTACATGGTTATGGATGAAGCAAATAATAAAATCTTCTTTAAAACGCGAAAAGCTTACGCGGATGAGTTTACCCGTTACTTGCAAGAGCTTGATATTAAGGCCCCTGAAGTGCGGATTGACGTACGAGTAGTTAGTGCAGACAAAGATTTTGAAGAATCTTTTGGCTTTAACTGGTCGGGAGTATATAACCGTCGCGCTAGTGTAAAACAGACCGATTTTGTTGGAGTGGGACCCACCCAGAGTACTGATGGTAATGGAGCAACCAAAGATTCTGCATACAAAGATATTGTAGGATGGGCTTTTAATTTGATCCCTGACACCGTATCAAGAATAGTTAAGCTTCCGTTTGTTTTTGGCAATAGAGACATGAATACCAAGCGCTTAACCTTAGAGCTTGATGCGGCCGAGCGGCGTGCTGAAATTCAAACTATTTTAAAGCCATCATTGTTGGTGCATAACGAAGAAACCGCTGAGATTTTAGTGGGCCGAGAACTGCCTCTTTCGGTACGATTAGAAGAAAATATTACGGGCGCTACCACCAATGTGACGACGGTCCGCTACAAAGATATTGGCACTAAACTTAAAGTAACGCCTGCCGTTTCACCCAATCAAAAAGATATATTCTTAGATATTTTTGTAGAGAACTCCAAGGTTGATTATATCTTGGATGAAAACCGTCAGCTGAGCTCAGGCAATACTAATGCCCCATTTAACTATGCAATTGGGACTTCACGTTCACAGAATCGAGTGCTTTTGCGTAGCGGTGAAACGACCATGATTGGTGGGCTGATTACCAACCACGAAACGCATATCAAGCAAGGAGTTCCTTTCTTACAAGATATTCCGGGTTTGAACATTTTTTTTAGTTGGAAGCAAAAGAAGATTGAAGA
Organism: uncultured bacterium; assembly: GCA_903825355.1. GTDB lineage: Bacteria > Babelota > Babeliae > Babelales > RVW-14 > CAIKAH01. The sequence goes on from CAIKAH010000029.1 coordinate 31,433, forward strand.
GCGTCAGCTCCTGATTTTCATTACGCCGACGCTCGAAATGGCCTAGAATCTCTTTATCTGGCTTTGCTTTTCTCTGGCCGGTCATGTAGGTTTTTGAGCCCCTCTAATATTTCCCCCCATGTTTTAGGAGCGAGGTAGCCTTTTGGTTGCTTAGGTCTGGCAGGTTCTTTTACTCTTTTAATGGCGTTTATTAATGCGTTGCTCGCTTTTTCTTTTACTGTATGCAGCTTTGCTTCGATTTTTCCAGGTATTGTTTCAAGTCGAGCTGCGTGAGCTGCTTCCTCAGCAGCTCTTCGGGCTGCTGCTGCTTCCTTCTGTTCTTTTTGTCGTGCTGCGTTTTCAATGTCCCATGCAGCTTCTGCTTTGGCTTTTCGTGCATTATTAACCTTGGCTAGAGTGGCTTCCGCATCATGTTTAATTTTAATTAGCTCTGCATTCTTAGCTGGTGTTGTGTTGTTTGTAGGGCTGTAGTCAGTTTTCAGGTGTGCTTGTAAACTGCGCTCCTTTTTTAATTGTGCATCTGTATTTAGCTCTGATTTAATGAATTTCTTAATAAACGACTCTTTTGCTTTTATCGCAATCTCTTCAGGCGATAAATTATCAACTGTTTGGATTTTCGCCAAAGCGCTATTTTTTTTGTACCAACCGTCAACATAAGAGGGGTCAGCGGCGCTCATTTTTTGCAAATGTTTTTTATACATTCTTATCATATCTTCTGGACGCTTTTTAAATGTCTTGTGCACTGATTGTAATCTTTCAATTAGTGCATCTTTTATGCTGGGTGATAATTTTTCAATGACATCCGTTGCTTCTGTGTTTCCACTGATTTTAACTCCTGCAGTTAATGTGTTTAAATCAGTAGGCAGTTTCAGATGTAAAGCCTCTGCTCGTTGTTGTGCTTGTTTAGCGGCTTCCTTGCGGGTTATAGCTTCAGCAACCACGTTAGTTGCTTGCGAAGTTGATTGGGCGTTTTCAAATGCACTGTGAGTAGTATTTTTATGTATGGTTGCTGCTTCTATTGCTTTGTCAGCTTCTGTCTTTGTAGCTGCAGCAATCCTCTCTTTTTCTGCGGCTGTTTGCTGAGATGTTAGATGTTCTTTTTTTGCGGCATCGAGTTTTGCTGTTGCCACCGCAATGTTTGCAAGAAATTTTTCTCTTTCGCCTTCAAGCTGACTTTTCGTAGCCGTTAATCCTTTTATTGCCGCTTCAGCTTCGTAGTATTTATTATAAGCAGGTGTTCCTGGGAACATCCCTGACCAGCTGTTGCCGGTATCGGTACAAATCTGTATGTTTTTGGTTAACTCATTATTAATCTGTTGTAATCTAGCCCCATGCTGACCCAATGCTTCTTGGGCAAGATCAAGATCAGTCTGTGCCTTATCAAAAGTACTTTTTTTCATTCCTATTGTCGCAACAGCATCTGCGTGGGCTTGCGAGGCAAGCTCCTTTTTTTTGTCTCCAGCCGCTGTGATTTCTGTATATTCTTTTAGTGATTGCTCAGCAGCTTTTTGTGCTCTAGCTGCCTGAATTGCTTTTTCGGTAGCAATTTTACGTACTTCGTCACCAGAAGCTCCGCTAAGTGTATTTGCCATCGCGGTTACTGCTGGTTGACTTAATGCTTGTTCATACTCTTGTGAAGCTGCCGCAGAAAGTTGTTCTTTAGTTCCTAGGTCACTGATAACGGCGTTTTTTGTGGCTTTTTTAATCAAAAATGCTTTGGCTGTATCAGGGTTAACAAGTCCTAGAGCTAATTTGCTGGCAGCACGAGAAGATTTAAAGGGATCGATATCTCTCTTTACACGTCTTAAATGTTTTCTGTAATGAGCTACAGCACTTTCAGGGTTTTCGCTCTGTATTGCTTGTAGTTTAGTGACGAGCTCTTGCTTTAATGCTGGTTCAAGCGCGTTTAGATTATATTTTGATACCAGAGGTCCGGCTAAAGCATCTAATTCTGTGCTACTTCGAACTTCTCTCGAGGGTTTATCTGGAGATTTAGAAGTTACTTGTATGGCTGCAAAATTATCGATTGGAGCAGATAGATCTTGCAAGGCATGATTTTTGGTGTCACGAAGACTTTTTGAGCTTAATGATCTACTGATAGTTTTAACAGTATTTATAGAAGGCTTTTTTGCCGCGAGTATGTTTGGAGTAGAGCTTTGGCGAGTGATGATTTTGCTGGCTGCTGGCCTGCCGCCAGCGCCTAGTGGAGCATATAAAAAAAGCCTAGCTATGCTAATCAATACTGAAAGACTGATGATTCGGAGTGATAGGTTTTTCATTGCTTATCCATTTTCAATTATTAAAACTATGCAAGCATCTTAAGCTTAAAATAATTTCAAATGTTAAGTAAATAATATGATATAGAATAGTCGTATGAAAAGAGCCCAAAAAGCATTCATCCTTAGGGACCTTGAAAAGAAGATTGTCCTCTTGGTGGGACCTCGCCAAGCAGGAAAAGCGTGGCTTGCTAAAGATATCGCTACGGAGTTTTCTTCGAGTTTATACCTCAACTATGACCAGGTATTTGACTGCGAAATTATGCAGGCTCAGTCCTGGTTGCGAACTACTGATCTGCTCATTCTAGATGAGCTACACAAGATGCCCGATTGGAAGAATTATCTTAAAGGGGTTTACGACACTAAGCCAGCAACAATGCGTATATTGGTTGCCGGTAGTGTACGCCTTGACGTATATGACCAACTAGGCGACTCACTTGCTGGAAGATATTTTCGTCATCGATTATTGCCTCTTTTTTCTATGGCGGGCTTGGGCAGGTGGGTGAAAAGCAAGATTTTGAGTGGCTGTTTAAACACGGAGGCTTTCCTGAGCCTTATCTGGCTACTGACGAGGTAGAGGTTGGGCGATGGCGAATGCAGTATGTGAATAGCATCCTGAGCACGGAGGTGTTTGAGCTTGATCCTATTTTTAATCTTAAGGCCATGCGATTAGTTTTAGATTTACTCAGGACCCGTGTTGGCTCTCCTGTGTCATGCCAATCACTTGTAGAAGATTGTGCGATATCTCCCGTTACCGTTAAAAAATACATTCAAATTTTGGAAGCACTTTTCATGGTGTTTCGCGTAACCCCTTATGCAAAAAATATTGCTTGTAGCTTACTTAAAGAGCCAAAAATCTACTTTTTTGATACGGGGGTTGTGCAGGGTGATAACGGTGCAAAGCTAGAAAATATGGTAGCCTTAAGCCTGTTGAAGGATGTTTATGCCCGTGTGGATTATAAAGCTGAAGACTGTGCGTTACATTATCTACGGACTAAAGATGGCAAAGAAGTCAATTTTGCGATTGTCAAAGATGATTCCATTGAATCAATGGTTGAAGTAAAATTAGCTGATGGCGCGATTAATAAATCACTGGCCTATTTTCATGAAAAGTACAGCTATCAAGCAGTACAAGTGGTCAAAATATTACGCCATGAAACACGTCATGCGAATGGTATCGATATCCGATTGGCAGAACGGTTTTTGTCTAATCTAGCGCTATAGTCAATCATAAAATTCAAGTAAAATATTCGATTTTGCACAGTGCGTTGCTGCTTAAGCAAAAGAGTGTTATACCTTCTCGGGCTAAAAACAATTAACTTTATTTTTCGGTATAGATATATGCACGCTCTTGTTCACTCAGCAACCACCATTGGCATTCACGCGTATCCGGTAGAAGTAGAAGTTGACCTTTCAATGGGGCTGATTGGCTTTCGGATTGTGGGCTTGCCGGATAAAGCAATTAATGAAAGTACCGATCGTATTAGAGCTGCTTTCAAAAATAGCGGTCTTATTCTCCCCGAAAAATTTATTACGGTAAATTTGGCGCCAGCATCGCTTAAAAAAGAAGATGTTCTGTTTGATGTACCTATTGCAGTAGCTATTTTACAGGCAACTAAGTTGGCAGAAATACCGGCAGATTTTATTGCAGAAACGGTCTTTCTTGGTGAGCTTTCGCTTGATGGCCGTACAAGGCCGGTGCGTGGTGTGCTTTCTATTGTACATGCGGCACTGCTGGCAGGCAAAAAGCGGGTCATTATTCCTGAAGAAAATACCCGAGAAGCAAGCTTGATTGAGGGTATCGATATCATTGGTGTAAGCTCAATGACTCAGCTGGTTGGTTATTTGCGCGGCGAAATTAGCATTGAACCAACTATATCAACGTTTCAAGAGGCATCACAGTTGCCAAAACATTTGGTTGATTTTAATCAGGTAAAAGGGCAGCAGGCAGCCAAGCGGGCACTGCAAATTGCAGCCTCTGGTCGTCATAATATTTTGCTTATTGGTTCTCCTGGGTCGGGCAAAACCATGCTTGCACGGAGATTGGGAACTATCTTGCCACCAATGTCATTTGATGAAATTATTCAGACGACTAAGATTTATTCGATTGCTGGCTTGCTTGATACGCAAAGTTTAGTGACCGAGCGACCATTTCGTGCGCCGCACCACACTATCTCACAAGCTGGCTTGGTTGGGGGTGGCAGCAACCCACGCCCCGGCGAAATAAGCTTGGCAAGTCAAGGGGTATTATTTTTAGATGAGATGCCGGAATTCTCCCGAGCAACGCTAGAAGTGTTGCGTGAGCCGCTTGAAAGTGGGACGGTGCATATTTCACGGGCTAGTTGCGCCGTAGAGTATCCAGCCCACTTTTTACTCGTGGCTGCCATGAATCCCTGCCCGTGCGGCTATTTTGGTGATCGTAAAAAGCAGTGCAGTTGTAGTCCACAACAAGTTGCAAAATACGTGGCCAAGCTCTCTGGTCCACTGCTTGACCGTATCGATTTACATGTAAATGTTGCTTCTATAAACTATGACGAAATTAAAGATGCAACACTTGCAGGCAAAAGCTCAGCAGAATTGTATGCTGAAGTTGAGCGTGCGGTGGCCATTCAAGAGCAACGGTTGGGAGATATGCGTAATGCACGCATGAATGCTTCTCAGGTTGAGCTGTACTGTGTGTTAACTCCTGCTGCTGAGCAAGTAGTCCGCTTGGCGTTTGATAAGCTTGGTATGAGTATGCGTGGTTACCATAAAATTCTTAAAATAGCTCGTACGATCGCAGATCTTGATGGCGCTGAGTTGATTGATCGCAAGCATATTCAAGAGGCAATTATGTACCGGTCACTTGATCGAGCGACAGAGGCTTCGTAACAGAGTTTTTTCCAAGTAAGAATTTAAGCATTGTTATCGCCCCGCTCCTGGTGAGCTTGTCGAACCACGCCCCGTCAGGGGTGGAAAAGCGGGGGCAAAAAATTTTGTGTAGCCGCTCTCCTACCTCCTCTGGAGGCATCCTTCGACAAGCTCAGGAGGAGCGGCGCTTGTAAGTTTAATTGTAGTCTCGAAAAAGGTCGTAATGATTCTTGGAATAGGCACAGATATTGTTAACCCCACCCGTTTTGTCCGGTGGCAGCACTATTCTGCTGAGCGGGTGCTGCGTGTTTTTACCCTTCAAGAGCTTGAGGTATCAACAGCAAGCGGTAAGTTTGTTCCAGAAAAATTAGCGGTACGTTTTGCGGCAAAAGAAGCTTTTTATAAAGCCTTCTCTGCAATGCTTGTAGGGCTAGAAAAAACACACAAAACGGCTTCTTTGCTGGCCGTTTGCAAGGCGGTAGAAGTAGTCGCGAGTGACTGGGGGCCGCAATTGTTGATTAACTGGGAGTATCTCCAAGAGCTTTTTGGGTGTATTCTCCCCAAGGTGTATGTTCATTGTTCATTGGCGCATGAGCGTGAAATGGTTGTTGCTTTTGTAATCATAGATGGTGCGTATGGATCGTAAAAAGCTAGGGCATATTCTGGCAGGCTCTTTGGTTGAAGGGCTCTGTATGCGTCTTGATGCTAGTGCTACGCTAGAAGAGATAAAAACGGGTAAGTTTGTATGCATTGATGGGTTGGCGTATAAATTTTTTTCGCTAATCACAGACCTTGAGCTGCAAGTATCAAACCCTGATATTTTGCTTTTTCCACCCTCTGAAAAAGAAACATTGCTGACGGATATGGTGCGTAAGCGTGATATGTATGCCAAGATTATGCTACGACCTATGCTTATGATCGATAAAAAACAGCACCATAAAATGCCTGTTAAAACTATTCCATCACATTTTGCATCAGTTTTTGAAGCAACTTCCGCCGATGTTTCTGAGATTTTTGGCGACGAAGAGCAGGACAAAAAGTTTTTTAATATTGGCATGCCGCTTGATATGGCTGTTCCCGTTTGTGTAGATCTTGATCGTCTCGTGGAGCGAAGCAGCGGTATTTTCGGTAAAACGGGCACAGGTAAGACGTTCATTACGCGCCTAGTATTGGCAGGGCTGATAAAGAATGAACGTGCGGTAAATCTGATTTTTGACATGCATAGTGAGTATGGCTTTCAGGCACGCAAGGAGGGTGGGGGATATTCATTTGTGAAGGGCCTCAAGACCTTGTTTCCCAGCAAAGTTGCCATTTTTTCACTTGACCCTGATTCTACCCGGCGTCGTGGTGGTAGCCCTGATGTAGAGGTGGTATTAGGCCTGCAGGATATTCGTGTTGATGATGTGATGCCGCTGCAAGATGAGTTGAATTTGCATCCAACGGCCCTGGAGGCTGCTTACTTAATTGCTAGCAAATACAAGCACGATTGGCTACGTATTTTACTTGAGCAAGAGTCGACTCTAAAGGAATTTGCTGATGAAGTTGGCGCTCATGCTGAGTCAGTTGCTGCCCTGTATCGTAAATTAAAGCGTCTTGAAAAATTCCCTTTTATTACGCGTGCTGTGGGTGGTGCATCGATTATTGACCGTATGATTGAGTATTTGGACAAAGGGATCCATGTAGTGCTTGAGTTTGGCAATCAGACATCGATGTTGTGCTACCTATTGGTGGCCAATATTATTTCACGTCGTATTCACGAAGCATATGTGGCAAAAACGGAAAAATTTCTTGCTTCGCAAAATACAGCCGACCAGCCACGACAGCTGATTATTACCATTGAAGAGGCGCATAAATTCTTAAATCCGCAAGCGGCAAAGCAGACCATTTTTGGTATTATTGCGCGTGAAATGCGCAAGTATTATGTAGCTTTGCTCGTGGTAGACCAGCGGCCCTCTGGCATTGATCCCGAGATACTTTCGCAAATTGGTACCAAAATTATTGCGCAGCTGAATGACGAAAAAGATATTCAGGCTGCGCTCACAGGCGTTAGTGGTGCAGGGGGGCTGCGTTCCATTTTGGCGACACTTGATTCTAAGAAGCAGGCATTAGTCATGGGGCACGCCATGCCGATGCCGGTGGTGATTAAGACTCGTGAATATGATGAAGTCTTTTATCAGGCTATGACGAGTGGTAAAAACGCTAAACAGCTAATTGATGAAATTTTTTAAATCACGCTCACCTAAAATTCTGTTCGCGTAACAATTTTTCAAGTGTCATTAAGCTTTTTCTTGTAAATCTCTTGCTTTCTACCCCCCCTCCGATTTATAATTCAATTAGAAATATTAACAGGCCTCGCTGTGGGGTAAAAAATGGAGGATGTGATGAAGAGAGTAGGTTTTTTAGTGATAGTTTTGGGGGTGTTCATGGGCATGAGATATGTCCAGGGAGCAACGCAGGCTGAAAAAATTGCCACGTTTAGAGCACAAGTGGCGTCGCTTGTGGAGAATGACTCAATAGCCTACGTGGAAAAGCAAAAAGAGCTTGATGCATTAAGTTCAAGTACAAGCATATGGAATGGAGTTTCTTTCAATTATCCATTTGGTCAAGAC
>CAIKAH010000030.1 GCA_903825355.1 uncultured bacterium
GCTTTGGCAGCTGGTGTAGCGGTAGAGCTAGCAAGCGTTGTTTGTAAGATAGTAGCAACCGTTGGGTTAGCAGTGGTGAGTGGTGTAAGTGCGCTCATAACGGTTGAGCTAGCTAACTGGGTAGCGCTTACGAGATTTGCAGGCATGGTTGCTGTTGCTGCTTGCACAGCAGTTTGTAGTGCGTTCATGCTACTAGCATTATTTTGAGCAGCAATCAGTAGTGCTACAGCCGGATGAGGGGCCGTGCCGCCAGTTGCGATATGGGCATTATTTAGTGCAGTAATGAGAGCATTGGCGCCAGTGCTCCCTGTGCTATTTGCTGTAGCAATCGCAGCGGTAGCTGTTGGTGTATTGTTTAGTTGGGCAGTCAGATATCGTACTTGCAAATGAGCCCATGCAAGGATAAGGGTATTTGCATTAGGATGGGTAGCGTTTTGGCTATAAAGAGATCCTGCATTCGTAATTGCTTCTGTACCAGCATTTTTAACATTACTATTTGCGCTGTTAAGTGCACTAGCAAGAGTATTAACAGTGGCTGCAGTTATAGCACCAGGTGGCGTGCCATACGTAGTGCTTCCATTTATGATATTCTGCATAGCGGTGAGCGTTGTTGCTCCCGTTAGTATTGCTTTAAGAGCATTTACATTGTTATTTACGGCTTGGAGTTGCGCTGCTACGCTCTCGCCATTTTGAGCTGCAATCAGCGTAACGGCGTCGGGATGGGGCGCTGTGCTAGAATAGGTAGTATTATTGAGCGCGTTACTTGCGTCATTTAATGCTGCAATAAGGTTTAAACCGTAGGAATCATAATCATCCAGAGCTGCTTCATCCATGCCACTAGCATTAAGGCGGGCTGTTAGCATTTTGACTGCATCATTAATAGCTGTAAGCGTTGGTTGAAGAAGAGCATTCGCACTAGCTATAGCGCCGCTAGGCCCTGTAAGCGCTGTATTTTGAGCGGTCGCGTTATCAGTAAATCTATTGGCATCAATAATGGCTTGAATATAGGTAGATGTGGCTTTAGTTGTTATATAGTTTTTCAGTGCAGCAAGATCTGTTTTTGCTACTGTTATGGCTGAAGCTAATTTATTTTGTTTGATTATATCAGTAGGGGCTGCTTGAACAGCTAAAAGAGCTGCTCTTAAGGCGGTTAGGGTTGGAGTGCTACTCTTAGTGGTAATTCCACTAGAAAGGTCAGTTACGAATGTACTTAAGATGTTAGCTAGATTAGTAGCTGTAGGATGAGGAGCAGTTCTTCCTGTTTGAATATATGCATTATTTAATTCAGTAATGAGGGTGTTGCTATTATAAGGGCCATTAGCAAGAGTAGCTGCAGATAGTGCAGAGGCGGCTAGTGAAGGGCTTTGAAATTGAGCAATAAGGTAACGAAGTTTTATATCTGACCAAGCAAGAGCTAGTGCGTTGGTATTTGGATGAACAGCATTTGTGCTATAAGTATTTCCGGCAGCTGTTATAGCCGTTGTGCCGGCAGATTTTACAGCGTTGTTAGCAGAATTAAGTTCATTGCTCAATGTAGTAATGAGTGCTGCATCAATAGGCCTTGTAATACTTGGATCACCATAAGTATAAGTAGCGGTAGGGGTTGCACCTAAAACGGTTTGCATTTGTGCTAGTGTGCTTGCGTTGTTGAGGGTAGAGATTAATCCTTCAATATTGCTGTTTGCAGTTTGCAGCGCTAACGCTGTAGGTGAGCTGTCGGCCAAATTAATGTTTATAGATGAGGGTAGGTTTGTAGGGTTAAAGATAATATTACCATACTGGACTGGTCCATTATAAGCAGGCCATCCGTTAGCAAAGCCCATGTACTGTAGTTGGTTGGCGGTATTGCCTAGTGCTGTAATAGCTCTTGTTACAGCATTATCTGACCCAAGGGCGCTGCTATCAAAAAATTGTGTATAAGTAGAGGGGTTTGCTGGTGAACTCGACCATAATCGCAGCGTTTTTTTGTTTATGTTTAATTCAAGTAAAATAGTGGTAGCAGGGCTAGTATATCCTGCCAGAGATGTATAATTAGCCTGTGGTATAGATAGAGAGCTAAAGTCGCTATAACCATTACCGCTTCCTTGTGTTGAATTAATATCAACGTACAGCTTGCTATTGTAATCTCCTCCGATAGTAATTCTTAGTGGAACATTGTCAATTGCGAGTCTGCTGAAATTCGTTAATTTGGTTTGGCTGAATCCTAGGGAAATACTGACTTGTGCATTTGTATTAAAAGCTACTAAAAAATACCCGGGAGCAGTTGTTTTCCATGCTTCAAGCCATGAGGGCTTTTCAACGCCAGAAGGAGTTGCATAAGAAAATTGGCAATGTTCTTTACAGGTAATAATGCTAGGCGGCGGAGTATTTGGCAGATCGTTGATAGTGATATCAGAGTAGAAAAGTGTGTTTTCCCAGCTACTAAAGGCGAAATACTGGTAATTACCTGCTGGTATCGAACCGCTACCGCTTGTGGAATTGGTGCTTGGTGGATAATTTGTATTGCCTCGTGGGTTAAAACAAAAGAGGGGCTTGTATGAGCTTGCATTTACTATGGGTTGCCATGACCCGGTTGTTGATTCCTCTACAATAAAAACGCTATTTGGCTGATCCAATGTAACGCGATAAAAGACTGTTTTGGTATTAATAGGTGCATGCTTATAGTGTGCTAAGGTTAAAGGTTGGGCTGCTACTCCACCGCCAAGTCGCAATTCTGATTCTGCTCCGCCCCATCCGCGGATAGCAGTCGACACAGCTTTTGTGTTCCAGCTGCTTGGCCAAGTAGATCCGTTTAGAGGATAAATTTGTTCACTAAACATAATTGCAGCATCGTGAAAATAGCTTTCGCTATCGGCGACAGATACTTTGAATGTTACTACTCCTTGTCCTGGGGTATTGAGTCTCCAGCTATTATGCCAATTGATTTGATTGTTGGTATGAAAATAGCCCTGATCACGAAAGATGGTAGTACTACTTTGGCTTGGTATTGTTGTGCTAAGCAATGGATTGATAACGCCGAAGAGTGCTAACAATGCAAAGAGAGAAAAGAGGTTGTTTTTTATTTTCATAATATGCTTCTTTACTAATAGATATTACTAATACCCAGTATGAATCTTTGATTGAGTTTAAAGAGTATAAAGGCCAAAAAAATACAAAAACGTTATTTTGAGGGTATTGTATTGTACTGAGGTACTCAATGATATAGATGAGCTTGTATTGACAGATGGAGAGAAACAGGGCAATCTGCCCACATATGAAGATTATTGCTTACTTACCAAATATTCTATCTTTTTTGCGTATTGTTTTATCCCCATTTTTTGCACTGCTGTTTTTGTCGTCTTCCTACGATGATCAGCTTTTAGGGGTATTGATTTTCACAATTGCTGCGTTAACTGATACATGTGATGGTTATCTTGCCCGTCGTTGGTGCGTAGTGACGGTATATGGTGCTTTTTTAGATCCTCTAGCTGATAAATTGTTAATTATTACGGGCCTTGCGTGTCTATGGTGGCAAGAAATAATTCCCTGGTGGCTTGTTATAGCTATTGTTGGCCGTGATGTACTGGTTACATGGTTGCGTACACTGGCACAACGGCAAAAAGTTACATTTGTTACTTCTTGGAATGCAAAAATAAAAACAGTAGCTCAATTTGTAGCTTTATATGTGGGTTTTGCTACCTCATTATGGCCATGCGCCTTATTGGATCAGATTACGGTTGTAGTTATGCCCTTAGTTACTATAATCACTTTATATACGGGGGTGGAGTATTGGTTGCAATATGCGCGGCTGGAGCGAAGTATAAAATGATTAACTTTTTAGCGAGAGCATGTGCTTCTTTGGGAGGGGTTGGCTTTTTTCCTATTATGCCAGGGACTGCCGGTTCTTTAGTTACCGTGTTTATTACCTGGTTTTTTTATACAGGGGAAACAGGGCCATTATTAACTGCAGCTGCTATAATTTTTTTTATAGGGTTAGTAACAGTACAGTACGCTACAAAGGGGCAGGGCGATCCATCCTGGATAGTAATTGATGAAGCAGTTGGCATGCTATTGGCATTAGTTGGCGTGCCTCCTTCAGGTAAAGCTTTTTTTGCAGCTTTTGTATTATTTAGAATATTAGATATTTATAAGCCTTTTGGTATTCACCTCTTAGAACGGCTCCCTGGTGCCTGGGGGGTTATGCTGGACGATATTGTTGCTGGGCTGGTAGCGGCTGCAATTCTACAAGCAGCTATGTATGTTATGCCCTTCTAAAGGGGCTTTTGCTCTCTGTTTTCTTGCAAGATCGACATAATAAGGGTATCCTTATAACCTTACATTTCGTAATAAATTTTTCTGACAAATAAAAGAGGACTCGCATGGCGTTACCGGAAACAGCAAATCACGACAGGCCTCCTGTTTCAGGCGTGTCATTATTGTCAATTGAAAAAGAGCTAAAAACTGCCTTCCTTGACTATGCAATGTCAGTGATTGTGAGCCGTGCTCTTCCTGATGTGCGTGATGGGTTAAAGCCTGTACATCGTCGTATTTTATATGCTATGCATAATCTTGGTTTGTATAATGAGCGGCCTTATCGTAAGTCTGTAATGGTGGTTGGGGAAGCGATGGCGCATTACCATCCACACGGAGATAGCCCGATTTATCAAACAATGGTTGGTTTGGTCCAAACTTTTTCTAAGCGGTATCCATTATTGGATGGGCAAGGAAACTGGGGGTCGATTGACGGTGATAATGCCGCTGCTATGCGTTATACTGAAGTCCGTATGGCAAAAATTGCACGCGAACTCTTAGCTGATATTGAAAAAAATACGGTTCTTTTCGCCCCAAATTTTGATGAATCAAATGAAGAGCCAACAGTATTACCTAGCAAAATTCCTAATCTTCTTGTTAACGGTTCTACCGGTATTGCAGTGGGGATGGCAACATCAGTGCCTCCGCATAATCTAGGTGAAATCGTTGATGCATGTTTGGCTATTTTGCAAGATCCTAATTTATCTGAAGAACGGTTATTTGAATTGGTTCCAGCTCCTGATTTTCCAACAGGTGGCATTATCTGTGGTCGTGCTGGCGTAGTAAAAGCTTACCGCACGGGCCATGGCCAAGTGATTGTGCGGGGCGTGGTTGATGTTGAAGAAAACAAAAAACACATGGCTCTTATTATTTCAGAATTGCCTTATCAGGTTAATAAAGCTGATCTAATTACCAAAATTGCTGAGTTGGTGAAAGATAAAGTTATTGACGGTATTTCTAATATTCGTGATGAATCTGACCGTCGCGGTATTCGTGTAGTGATTGAATTGCGTCGTAGTGAAATGCCGCAAGTTATTTTAATGCAGCTGTATAAACATACGGCTCTGCAACAAAGTATTTCTATTATTATGCTGGCACTCCACCAAAATCGGCCTATGTTGTTTTCTCTGCGTGAAATGCTTGATCATTTTCTTTACCATCGTCGTGAAATTATTACGCGCCGCTCAGAATTTGATTTGGCCAAGTGTCGAGCGCGTGAGCACATTCTTAATGGTTTAATTATAGCGCTTAGCAATATTGATGAAGTAATTATTCTTATTAAGAAATCACAGAATGCTGAAGAAGCAACTAAAGAGCTGCATGCACGTTTTGGCCTCTCTCCAGAGCAATCAAAAGCTATTCTTGAAATGCGTTTGCAACGGTTAACTGGCTTGGAGCAAGATAAAATTCATGCAGAATTAGCAGATCTAAAAGCTACCATCCAAAAACTTGAGCTTATTTTGAGTAATGATCATGAGTTAAAGCTTGAAATAATCAAAGAGCTTGAGTATCTCAAAGCAACCTATGCAGATAAGCGTCGTACGCGGATCGAAGGGGCTATTGATAATATTAGTGAAGCAGACTTAATTCCTGACGAAGAGGTTCTTGTAACTCTGACGCGCAAGGGATACATAAAACGTGTATTGCTTGACACGTATGCAGTACAGCATAGGGGAGGCAAGGGCAAAAAAGGAATGGCTGATTTAGATGATTCTGATGACATTATGGAAGATGCCTTTGTTGCAAAAAACCATGATGAACTATTGTTCTTTACTAATCATGGACGTATCTATAGTCAAAAAGTATTCCAAATTCCAGAAGGTACACGTACAGCAAAGGGCCGTGCAATCATTAATTTATTACAATTGAATGAGGGCGAGCGTGTTGTTAAATTGCTCTGTACGCGTGATATGGAAAACAAATTTATTGTGATGATTACTCGTAAAGGTGTAATCAAAAAAACTGATGCAATGGATTTTGCTAAGATTCGTAGTACAGGCATTCGCGCCTTGAATTTGAATGAAGGTGACGAGCTTGCCTTTTGCGCAGTTAGTTCTGGTACCGATTCAATTGTTATTGCAACTCATCATGGTCAGGGTATTCACTTTAAAGAGTCTGAAGTGCGTTCGATGGGCCGAAATGCTGCTGGTGTGCGTGGCATTATGTTGCGTGACGAGGACTATGTCGTTGGCCTTGAAGTAATTCCAGAAACTAGTGATTTACTGTTTGCAACCTCTAAAGGATACGGTAAGCGTGTTAAAGTTACTGATTTTCGTGTTGCTCACCGTGGTGGGCTTGGGGTTCGTACGATTCCATGTGATACGCGGAATGGTATGGTTATTGGCCTCCAGCGAGTTACTGATGAATCGCATGTCCTCTTGATTGATACTAATGGTAAAATTATCAGGCTTTCTCCGCAAGAAATTAGAACTATGGGTCGGCAGGCTAAAGGAGTTCGTTTAGTACGTCTTGACGATAAGCAATATCTTTCTGCCATGCTTGCCTTTGATTATTCGGAAGATGAAGAAAATGCTTCATCCGGAGAACTTGAATCAGCGGCAAATACTCCAGTTTTAATGACCAGCCCAGAAGACTTATTGTTGCTTGATGAGAATGCTGGTGAAAATCATATTGCAAGTGACGTGCAAGAAGAGGTAGCAACAGAGACGCTTGAAGAAGGCGGCAGTGTTGATGATGCGGGAGCGAATGAGTAGCATATGTACCATTCCAACAAGCGTATTCTACTTCATTTGTCATTGATTACAGGCTTAGGCCCTGCAAGTATTTTACGATTATTAATCTATGTGTGTCATCAGGCCCATCCTGAATTGATGCACATAGGTTGGCATGAACTTATAAAATATCATAATGAATTACCTCTCGAGCTAGTATACACACTGAGTGCTGCTCAAATTGCCGAAATTACTAACCTTAAAGTAAAAGAAGCAACGGTAGTATACGACATGTTGCGTACGAGCGTTCTGCTTGAAGAAGAGCTGGGTCTTATTGAAAAATATAATATTGCGTTATTAACGCCTTTTGATAGCACTTTCCCTGAAGAACTAAAGCAAATTCATCATCCGCCTATGGTATTATATTGCAAGGGTGCGCCGCTTGCACCTGTTGCTAAACGGCTTGCTATAGTAGGTTCTCGCAAAGCAACATACTATGCTGAAGAAGTAATTCAATTATTGGTTCCTTCATTAGTTAAGCATGATTGGTCGATTGTAAGTGGTGGGGCGGAGGGTGCTGACACTATGGCTCATCATGCCGCCTTGAAGGCTAGCGGTATTACTATTGCAGTGCTAGGGGCTGGCCTTTTAACGCCTCCATTCCCAGCCTCAAATGCGCAGCTATTTGAGCGTATAGCCAAAGAAGGTGGTACTATTATTTCGCCTTTTCCGCTTCGGATGGCGGCTGATCGTACTACATTTCCTCAACGTAATCGCATTATTTCGGGGTTGAGTTTAGGTTCAGTGGTTGTGCAAGCAGCACAGCGCAGTGGGGCATTAATTACAGCACGGTTTGCGCTTGAGCAAGGGAGGCAAGTGTTTGCAGTTCCCGGGCCAGTAAATGACGAATTAAGTTATGGTTCACATTATCTGATCAAACAAGGTGCTAAATTAGTTTCTTCGGTTAATGATGTGCTAGAAGAATTCGGGGAGCGTTTGGTTGTTAATGATCAGACGGCTGTTTCTACGAAACAGCTTCGAATTCAGTCGGCACTATCACGAGCTACGGTTGAAGAGGCAGGCTTAATGCAAGATAAAGCATTTATTATGGTTGCAGAAACAAAGAAAGAGGAAGATATATGCCCCATGCTTGCAACATTACAAGAGCCTGTTACCCTTGATGAATTGCAACTCAAAACAGGGATGCAGTCTGAAGCGCTTCAAGATTGGTTATTCACGCTTCAGCTTGAAGGTAAAATTAAACAGCATTTTTCAGGTACTTGGCAACGGGTATAGGTGGGCTTATGAAAGATATTTTATATATTGGTTCTCAATCGCGAGCGCGGCAGCGATTGTTAGGACATGCAGGCATTCCATTTAAAGTTCTTGTGCATACCAGTGATGAGCAGCCGCGGCATGGTGTTAATGAATTCAAAGATTATGTTCTTGCGGTAGCTCAGGGCAAAATGCGTGCGCTGCGCTTGCCAGAAGCGACCAAAACAGAGGATACGTATATCTTTGCTCTAACGGCAGATACGCTTATTAGAAATCCGGCGACAAGCCAAATATTTGGTAAACCATTAAATAAAGATCATGCTATTAAAATGTTAGCAGCGCAGCGGCTTGGTCCTGTCGAAGTGGTAACAGCTTGCTGCTTGGAAAAGTTCTATAAACAAGGGGATGGTTGGCAACGAGGCGAATCAGAACACTGGGTGAGTAGTAGTAAGATAGAATTCTGTGTTGATGAAGAATCTGTTGAGACGTATTTTAAGACATTTCCTGCGGCGTTGCATTGTGCGGGCGCTGCGATGATAGAAGATCATGGCTTGCGATACTTAAAAAGCATTAATGGATCTTACGCTAGTGTGCAGGGTTTGCCACTCTACGAATTGTGCGAAAAGCTGAGAAAGCTAGGCTTTAAGTTATAGAATTTAAAATGTAAAGAGACGGCCTGTGAAGTAAAACTCACAGGCCGTCTCTTTTTGTTATCAAATATGGTTCCGCTAGAGATCCAGAGTGCAGGTGTTTAGCTTTTTCTCAAAGAGCTTAGAAAGCTGCCTAAGTAATCGTACAACTGGTTTGAGGTGTATCATGCCTCAGTAGCTGGTGTATCATTGTATAGGGTTTCGAAGGAGATAGGGGATTTGTTTTCGTGCGCGCGATTCCTATTGACGGACTTAAGTAACTTTGGTTTATCGATTTGAGTTGTTTCTGGCAGCTTAATGTTAACAAGATTTGGGCTACCTGCTAGGCTAATCTTATTGAGAGCAGAGCAGCTGCGCACGTTAAGTGAAATAAGTGAGGGGTTAACTTTGAGGCAAAGATGAGTGAGATGAGGAGAGGTAATAATAAGGTCAGGAGGTGCTTGTGTTATGGCTAGTTCATCTGAATATGGAGAATCATATAAAACTAAATCGATAAGCAGCTGCGTGAGCAGCTGAGCGTTCTCTAGGTCAAGGAATGGGGCAAAGTCCAACATCAACTCTCTCTTGTAAAATGAGAATACGCGGTGTAGATTTACATCAGGATCAAGATTTTCTCGATCATATCGGGATTCCTGCATCCAAACAAAACGGTAGATCATTTTTAAACGTTCATTAGCTGAGGGGAGTGCCCGAAAAATGGCTTGAGCTTCCTCAAGAGATCTGTCCTTAAGCACTATGCGTGCGTTAGATAAGTACTTTTTGGTATATAGTTCAGCTAACCGTTGTTGTTCAGGAGTAATGGGAGTAAGGATATTTTCAACTTGTTGAGCCACTAATTTTTTGTGGCTAAAAGCTTTACAGCTA
>CAIKAH010000031.1 GCA_903825355.1 uncultured bacterium
CGGTGGAATGGGCGGACATCCACCTTGAAAGCCTCTACCAAGTTGCGCAGTCCCTGCTGAAACCTGGGATGCCACCCGAATCCGAGGCCGAACGGCGGGCAGCACTGGCTGCCTTCGCATCCATGATCGGCAAACCGGCCGAGTGCAAGGCGCTCCTCGCGGAGGCAGTCAAACTGCGGCCTGAAATCGCAAAGAGCGTTGATCCGCTTCTGAACTTTGCCGACCAACCCTAATCCTGCCCTCCCCGGCACCCACCTCTCCACTGCACCCGTTTCGTGGGCCAGAACAGGTCCCAAACGGCTCAATCGGCGAATAGGCCTAAAACGCAGCTTGGAGTTCAGGAAAAAAGTGGTGCGTCTTGCGATCTGATGCTTGCGGTTTCTTTTCTGCCGCCCATACTGTGCAACTCGCGAATGCCTCTGGCGTTCCGGATTTGCGCCCGTAGCTCAATTGGATAGAGTATCGGACTTCGAATCCGCCGGTTACAGGTTCGACTCCTGTCGGGCGCACCATTCTACTGAATGTGCCTATAGCTCAGATGGATAGAGCGAGCGTTTCCTAAACGCTAGGCCACAGGTTCGAATCCTGTTAGGCACACTCTCTCAGTCACGCATTCCTGATACTTCTTCTCGTTTCCATCCAATAATACTGATGGCAGCCCCTTTAAATACTTGTCAAAAAACGCCACTAGATAAGCCCGTACAATCTCAGTTGCTCTAAAGCCATCTATCTCACCAACCCCAAGATTATGCATGAGCGGCGATAAGAGACAAGCTTCTTTTATAAGCGCAATGTCACAAAACGCTAAATGGTCAGCGCCTTGTACAATAACTTTATAAACATCTTGATTTAACAATCTAAACAACTGCTCTACTGCTGGTATGCAGTGTGGATGCAGCTCTTTTACAAATGCTTGCGCCTGCTCAGCTGTTAACCCCAACTTATTCATTAGCGCTACCAATTGTGCTTCAGAGAGAGGGTCTGCAAGCAAAAACATAAATGGCTTAGCAAAGCGCAACGTTGCATTCGCTCCAAATAGCGGGGAATCCATTGCAGCACCGGCTTTAATTCGCGCGTCAAGGCGACACAACTGCGTGGTAACAGCTCCCCCAAATGAGTGCCCAAACATGCCAATCTTATTAACATCTAACCGATCGTGCCAAGGAGATGAAACATCGCTCGTAAGTTCTTCTAAGCGATCAAGCACCATCTGTACATCATCAATCCAGGTATCAATTTTTTCATGACACTGCCTGTAAAGTGCCAACGGATCTTTTAAAAATTGCTTCCGCTCTTGCAGCGGATCAGTCGACACAATGCGCCCGCCTGGAAACTCAGTCACACTACACCCAAACGAATGGCTAATACCAACCACCACATAGCCATGGCTTGCAAGCTCTTCACACTGAGCGGTATTATGGTTACGCGTACTCAGCAATCCATGTGAAAAAATCACTATCGGCAGGCGTCCCCCACGCTCTATTAACATGGTATTTTCAGTAGCGTATGAAAACATGGGACGAGACAGTACAGCCAGCCAGCCAAGCTTATACTCTTCTTTGATGTGATCGATAAAATACGGCGCGTAAGGCTCTGCTGGTGTATCAGGAAATTTTCCATCCGTCGGATACCAAAACTGTACCATCAGCTCTTTGCCTGAAGCCATTGGATAATTACGCGTATCCTGCCAATGATAGGTTACTGTACCAACCGCATGCTTGCCCGTAGGTGCTGGAAAATGAAATGGCGGCTGAAAGAAAGCGAGGTACGATGCTAAACCGGCAGTAGCAGTTATGCTTCCACCCGCAAGATACAGAAGATATTTAAAAAGCAAAAGCATGCAAAAATCCTTATAAACAATGCCAATAAGTAAGCAGAAGATTATATAGCACTTATACTCCTATTAACAATTTTCCACTTAATTTATGCCTTTAAAGAAAAAATAACGGGATTAGTTTTCAGCCAGAAACAACCTAATTGATTTATTATTTGCTGCCATTTGACAATAATAATACGTAAACGTACAATAACACTGAAACAAACGAATAATTCTAATCTAACAGGAGATGAAATGAATACCAATACCCCATTCAAACCAAACCTCGGCTTTATACTACTTTTTGTAGAAAACCCAAAAAAAAGCAGCTTATTTTATCAGGACATCCTAGGCATTAAGCCTATCGAAGAATCACCAACATTTGGGATGTTCGCGCTACCAAACAGCGTTATGCTCGGGCTTTGGTCCAAATACACTACTGAGCCACGGGTGGAAGCACCAGCTGGCGCCATGGACATCTGTTTTCCAGTAGATGATGTTGACGAGATTTACGAAGCATGGGGCAAAAAGCATGTAACCATTGCACAAAAACCAACTGATATGGATTTTGGCCGCACCTTTGTTGCACTTGATCCAGACGGTCATCGCATCCGCATCTACAAATTGCATGAAAGACAATAATGCCACGCTTTTGGATTGCTGTCGCCAGCCATGAACACGTCAAGCACGGCGTTGCTGGCGGCTTTATGCAAGTATGCCACGGTAAAATAGGGCCACTCAATCGTATAAAACCAGGCGATTGGGTTATATATTATTCGCCCACTGAGCACTTTGGCGAAAAAACTCCTTATCGCCACTTTACCGCAATGGGGCAAATAGCAGGAAATGCTCCATACCAGTTTGAAATGAGCAAAGATTTTGTACCGTGGCGACGTGATGTAAGCTTTGTTTCAGCACAGCCTGCCGCTATTGAGCCGATGCTCGATCAGTTTGCCTTTGTAACCAATAAAAAACAGTGGGGGCTTCCATTCCGTCGCGGCTGTTTTGAGATACCTGAAAGTGATTTCCAGCTTATTGCGCAAGCAATGAAAGCGAATTTAGATGAGTAACCTAAATTTTAAACATATCAGTGCACATGAAAAGCCTGAACAAAGCCCTGGTTTTTTATTGTGGCATGTAAGCACCGCCTGGCGCAGCTCAATCGAAGCAGTGTTAAAACTGCTAGACCTCACACATCCACAATTTGTGGTGCTAGCAACGCTCGGCTGGCTCACTAGAAATGGCGACCGCATCACGCAAGCTGCTCTGTGCACCATGACTGGTATCGATCCAAACACCACATCGCAAATTTTACGTGGCCTTGAAGCAAAGAAGCTGATAAAACGTGTGCCATCACTTGACCCACGTGCAAAAAACCCGATGCTTACGGCAAAAGGATCTGAGCTCTTAATTAAAGCATTACCAGCCGTGGAAGAAGCTGATGGGCAGTTTTTTAGTGCATTCAGCACACAAGAAGTTGCAGCTATACTCGAGATTTTTCAAAAATTGATGCCAAAATAAAAAAATCGCAGCACTATGATAAAATTTTCACGATTCAAATAAACCTAACCCGGGGCCTGTTCTGAGTAAGCAACACCCTGAGCAATCAATCGTAATGCACCACCGTGCGCGGGAAGAATGTTTTCTGGTAAGGCATCAAGCGCAAACCAGGTCAGTGCTGTATGCCTATCTGGCTCTTTATTGTACGCTTCACCCTGCCATACATCACAAGCAAAAATACAAGCAACCAGCTCATTAGCTGTTCCTTTGCGATAAAAAATATGTACAAAATGTAAGTCTTGCGGATCAATAGTAACCCCTGCCTCTTCGAATGCTTCACGTACGGCAGCCTCACGAAATGTCTCATTTTTTTCAACCGCCCCACCGATAAGTCCATACAAATTGGCACCAAACTTCATCGTAGGCCCACGCAATACCATTGCAATCTTAGCCCCCTTGCGCAACATCACTAACGCATAGGGCGCCATCATATGATTCATAGCATTCTCCTTGGTTTAAATACTATTTTTTGGCGTTATAATACCGCAATAACGGCTACCACACAAATAGTGATTATGCTCAATATGTTTCAGTTTGAAACATATTGAGCATTTTTTGGCCTTTTAGGCTTTAAATTACAAAATTTGTAGACCCACGTGCTAAAACTTAAATATTGATGTATACTTGATGGGTGGAGTATTCAAAAAAGACTATCAAAGCTTTCTTTTTATGCGTCCCGCCGGTAGCGTTCCACCGTCACCATTTTTGGTTATGGCGGACAAAACGTACGACAGACCATTCCTGTGCGCTACCTCTGCAGTGGTTACTGCAAGCAACCCGAGTTAGATACCCATTTTATAATCATTATAATTCATAGGAATTTATGTCAAAGTACGGCTCGTCAGAACGATCATTTAATCGCTATTCTGACACAACAAAAACAGCTGATAATCGTTCACACAAATCTTCTGACAATCGCCGCTCTGCCGACGGCTATACACAATCATCTTCACGAAGAAGCTCCGCTGATTCATACATAGAGTCGCGTGAGCATCGCCCTTCGACTCGTCGTTATGAGTCTTCAAATGAGCGATTCTCAGGATCAACTAGCCATGAATCATTCAAGCCACGCAAATCATTTGATAACGATGACCGCTACGAATCATCTGCACCACGTAAAAACTCATATGAGTCATCTGAACGTCGCCGATCAAGCGAAGACGGTTCATCATCCAGTGATCGCCGCACATCGTCTAACCGCTATACATCATCAGGCCCACGCCGAAGCTCAGGTAGCAGCTCCTCATTTGGTCGTTCACGATCAGGCGGTGGTTTTGGCCGTAATCGACAAGGTGCTCGTCCTGTTAAAAAATTCAATCCTTCAGACTTTATTAAAAAAGTTGAAGAACAAGTGGTTGCACCGGCCTATGTGCCAAAGAATTCATTTGCTGATTTTGCTTTTGCTGATCAGCTAAAACGCAATATTACCAAACGTGGATATGTAACCCCAACCCCAATTCAAGACCAAGCTATTCCTTTTCTTCTTGAACAAAAAGATTTGATTGGGACAGCAAATACTGGCACAGGTAAAACAGCAACCTTCTTGCTGCCATTGGTAAGTAATATGCTTGCACATAAAACCCGCCGTGCTTTAGTTATTACGCCAACCAGAGAACTTGCAGCTCAAATTCAAAGTGAACTTGATTGTTTTAAAGAAGGTACAGGGTTGCACTCGGTTCTCTGTATTGGTGGGTTAAGCATTAATTTTCAGATCAATCGCTTAAGCAGAAACCCTGCATTTGTTATTGGTACACCCGGCCGCTTGAAAGACTTAGAACAAGGTGGTGATTTGGATCTACGCAGCTTCGATGCTGTCGTACTCGACGAAGTTGACACTATGCTTGATATGGGCTTTATCAACGACATCAAATACCTTGTTGCAAAACTACCAACCGAACGCCACACACTCTTTTTCTCCGCAACCTTATCACGCGAAATTAGAGATGTCGCTGACAGTTTTCTGCGTAATCCAGTTTCTGTAAGTGTTAAAACACGCCAATCGTCAGAAAACATTAACCAAGATGTTGTTAAGGTTACTGCTGAAAACAAACTAGAAACATTGCACGACTTATTAATTAAGCCAGGATTTACCAAAGTTATCATTTTTGCTCGCACCAAACGTGCAACCGATAAATTGGCAAAACAGCTTAATCATCGCGGCTTTGAAGTAGCATCAATTCATGGTGACAAAACCCAAGGACAAAGAAAACGTGCCCTTGATCAGTTCAAACGCAATCAAGTAAAAATCTTGCTGGCAACTGACGTTGTTGCACGCGGTATTGATATTGATGACGTTTCACACGTTATTAACTTTGATCTGCCACAAACACATGAAGACTACATTCATCGTATTGGCCGCACAGGTCGTGCCAATAAAATTGGGCAAGCAATTACTTTTATTGAGTAATTTCGCATACTAATTTCATTAAAAAGCGGAGCACTTGTGGCTCCGCTTTTTTTATGCAATTATTGCTGACGATAAATGTTATATAATACTTTTTACCAAACGGAAGAGCGCTTATGTTACTCTTTAAAAAATATGTTTTACTATCCATAACATTTTTTACTATATCGAAGAATTGTTACAGTACTGTATCAGATACATTACTTAAAGATACCACCCCGCAATTTGCTGTTATTTTTGATTGCGATGGCGTTTTAGTAGATTCTGAACCAAACCACCTTGCAGCCTGGCAAATAACATTAAAACAATATAACTACAACCATACCATTGAAGAGTATTTACCTATTGTAGGAAACTCAAGTAAAAATATTATACAAGCACTCAGCGCTCAAGGTAAAATTCCATTTAATGAAGAAATAGCAACACAAAAACATTTGTGTTACCAACAGAGAATGCATTTACAAAATACAATTCCAATGCCACATGCGATTGCTTTTGTGCAGGCATTGAAAGCAGAAAAAGAAAAACTCAATATCGTGATTGGGCTTGCGTCTTCTTCCCCTCGCATAGAGATTATGCATAACTTGCAAACTATTGGACTAGCTGACGCTTTTGATGTAATTGTTTCAGGATACGATGACCTTAAAGAATTTAATGATCCTGAAGGAACGAATAAGCCTAAACCTTACATTTACCAAAAAGCTTCAAAACTTCTTGGGGTACCCTCAAATAAATGTATCGTGTTTGAAGACTCAAAATCAGGAGCAACTGCAGCACACACTGCAGGAATGAAAGTGATTGCTGTACCAAACACCTTCACAGAAAATCAAGATTTCTCACAAGTAGCAGATATTAAAAGCTCATTTCAAAAAATGAGCATAAGCGAACTACCTAAACTACTTTTTTGCAACTAAACAAAAGAGATATTTATATTGATGACGTTTCACACGTTATTAACTTTGATCTACCACAAACGCATGAAGACTACATTCATCGTATTAGCCGTACGGGTCGAGCTAATAAAATTGGGCAAGCAATTACCTTTATTGAGTAATTTCACATACTGATTTTTCTACAGCGGGGCTAGTTTTTACTAGCCCCGCTTTTTTATTAGATCTCTTTCGAAACTGTAAATGGGTTTACAATGCCGCTCCTCCTGAGCTTGTCGAAATACAGAACGCAAGTTCTGAACGACGCGTCCGCAGGACGTGGAAGAGCGGCAATAAAGAGCTTTCTGCCCCCGCTTTTCCACCCCTAACGGGGC
>CAIKAH010000032.1 GCA_903825355.1 uncultured bacterium
ATATAGGTCTTCGATTTAAAATATTACGTAAATCTCTAGAGGCTGAGTTACGTAATATTAATTCAGGATGCTGGGATGATATAGAAAAAGTAATAGCTGATTTTGAAGCTAAAATAAGGCTCTAGAATCTTTTATTCTCAAGAATAAAAAAAGGAGCCTGAAGTTAAAAATTGAGCTCAGGCTCCTTGCGTGAGAAGTTTATGAGCGCAGAAATCTGGCTAGGCACTGTTTGTTTTGTAGTTATTTGGTATAAAAATACCTTTTTAGCGAAATTTATCGTGCGTATTGGTAAATAGCGCTATTTTTTGTAAATAGGCGTTTGGTTGGTTTTTATAATGACTTTCGTTTGTATTAAGCACAGCATTAATTGTGCATCTAATTGTAAATTGATTGTTATTGTTTTCTTTTATCTTTAAATTTTTCCAACTTTTCCCTCATTATTTTTATCTTTAACTTAGTTTTCAATATTTTCAATGAGATGCGATTTGTAATAGTCTCGAATATCTTTTTTCTATTTCTTCCTTAAATTTGTTTCGATTTAGCTTCCCTAAGCGCCAAAGTTTACATAATAACCATTATCAGACGCAAAAATTATGACTCTTCAGTTCTCTGCTTGCTCCCTGCACTACTTAAAATATTCTATTTTGAATTAGCTTTATTGGTGCTAGCACAGATCTGAAATGAGCTGATAAATAACCTAACTGCTTAGATTGCGCTATTCTCGATTTTATTTATACTAAGCGACGGCCAATATATTTAAAATAACAGCATGAAATTTACTACTATCTTATTGGAGCTTTTATGGATCTCAAATATTTTACTTCTTGTGCATTAGTACTATATCTTTTTGTTTCAGTTTCTTCTCTCGATGCTACGAAGCGATCACGTACAGATTTTGAAGATGCTGCAAATGAACAAACACCAGCTGCTGCTTCTGCTGAAGATATCTCAGTTGTCTGTGCTGTGTGCCAAGAAAGCATTAGCAATACAGATGATTTGCGCATGCTTCCATGCTCTCATAAATTTTGTATTTCATGCTTAGAAAGCTGGGAACAAGCGTCTGATTCATTTGAAAAACCCCCCTGCCCTACTTGCCGGGCTCCTTTTAGCCGCAGTAGTCGTTGGGAGCCACAGGTGGAGCCAATAGTAGATTCCGTTGTTGATTTTCTCCGCCTCTTCGAACAGGTACTTGAAGAAGCTTCCAGGCGACCACAACTACCTCTTTCAGGGGTACTAGAAGAAGATGAACAACACGAACTTTCTATGGCGTATAACACGCGCCACGTTGATGCGACTATTCCTTCTGAGCATGCTAACGTTAATGGCAGAACACTTTTAACATACGCCTGTGAAACTGCAAATTTTGCCCTAGCAAAATTTCTCGTGCGAACAGCAGGGGCTGATGTTACTAGGGCAGACAGAAGAAGAAGAACGCCTTCGGCTATTTTAAATAGCATGCCACAAACTGATACAGTAAGAGCGATTAAGCGGATCATAACACGCGGGTCGGCATCACTTCGTCCTGCATCCCCTGAGCCTGAGTTTTCGACTGAGTGTATAATGCAGTAAGGCGATAATATTATCACTCTGTACAACATCATCTTAACTATAGCCACCCGCCATTTAAATAATAAATATAGCCTGCAACAACACGTGTTGTTGCAGGCTATATTTATTATGCAGACTTAATTGCATTTTTAATTAAGCACAGGAAAAAACACTTAGAGCACCTCTGCTCCTTACTTAAGCATTTGCATATAGGATTGCTGATTCCATAATCCACAAAGCGCTACAGCTAGTGCGTCTGTGGCATCTGCCCGCTCAACTTGCGGCAAGGTAGTCAGTCCAGGAAACAAGCGTATCATCATATCCGCCACTTGATCTTTACTTGCGGCACCAGAACCGGTAACGGCAAGTTTAACTTCACGTGGGGCAAATTCAGTAAGTACCAAATGATGCTGATCTGCTAGTAAAAATAAGACGCCCCGCAAAAAGCCAAGCTTGAGAAATGTTTGTGCATTTTTGCCTAAAAATGATGTTTCAAGGGCTATATGGGTAACTTTATGCTCAATAATTTTTTGTTGAAAGAAGACATAAAATTCCCCCGTCCGCTGGCTCAACGTTTTTTGCGCGCTCATTTTGAGATAGCCACAATCAAGTACCGTAATTCGTTGTGCTTTTGCTACCAACGCAAAGCCGGTTACCGAAAAGCCTGGATCTACGCCTAGCACAATCTGCATCGGCGCTGTCGTTCCGTTTTGTTTTATTACTTGATTCATTATCTCTCCTAGCCCTTTTTAGCTAGTTATTATTCTTCACCTAAGAAGGCATATCTTCAAAACGAGTAATTTCTCCATGAAAGCGTACAGGAAACGAGCCAACTGGACCATTACGCTGTTTGCCAATAATTACTTCGGCAATATCGGGGTGTTCAGTTTGGGGATTATACACCACATCGCGATAAATAAAGAAAATCACATCGCCATCTTGCTCAATCGCACCAGATTCTCGAAGATCAGAAAGCATTGGCCGCTTATCCATACGATTTTCAAGTGAACGTGATAATTGTGACAAGGCAAGCACCGGGCAATCAAGTTCTTTAGCAAGCGCCTTGAGTGCGCGAGAAATCGATGATATTTCTTGGTTTCTATTTTCATGCCGCTGATGTGAGTTAATCAGCTGCAAATAATCAACTACAATCAGCCCTATTCCCTCTTGTGATTTGAGCTTACGCGCTTTAGCACGCAGTTCCATAATATTAATTGACGGTGAATCATCAATAAAAATTTTAGCTTCTGCCAACCGTGCTGCGGTGTTAGTTAAAGCCATAAACTCTTCTGGCCCCAATAGGGCATTCCGAATTTTTTGGTGGGGAATCTGTGATTCGGCCGAAAGCATACGTAACACCAGTTGCTCTGCAGACATTTCAAGTGAAAAAATGGCTACAGGGCACCCTGCATGCCATGCCTCGGTTGCCATGTTCAAGGCAAGGGCAGTTTTACCCATCGAAGGACGAGCAGCCAAAATAAGCAGATCACCTCGCTGCATACCAGACGTCATGGTATCAAAGGCTTTAAAGCCAGTTGTTGTTCCGGTAATACCTTCTTGTGATGATTTTACTTGTGCAAGCTGTTGAAACGTTTTTTTGAGTACATCATCAATACGCACAAACGTAGGAGCAGCAAGATTGTTTGATATCTGAAAAATCTTTTGCTCTGCGGCATCTAATACCGTATCAATCTCTTCAAGATTTTGGTCATAGCAGGAGCTGATAATACCTGCTGCAGAATGGATAAGCTCTCGCAGCATCGATTTATCTTTGACAATACGAGCGTGCTGTGCAATCAAGCCCATCGATGGAATATCTTCCTGCAGCTCCATCAAATACTCAATGCCACCGGCCTCTTCAAGTAATTTTTTATTTGTTAAATGATCCTGTAAAACCAGCAGGTCACATTTCATACCGCTAGAAACAACATCTATAATAGCTTGAAAAATGTACTGGTGCTGCTTTACGTAAAAATCAGATGCACGCAAAATGTCCGTTACCAACGTCACATTTTGGTCATCAAGCAAGATTGCCGAGAGCACGGCCTTTTCGGCTTCAATGCTCGTCGGCAAACTTTTACCTAAAATGTGTTCAGTACTTGGCGCTTCTTTGCGTCGCTGATAAATGCCAGGTGTATATTCCGCCATAGTATATTTTTAAGCAGCTTGTTTAAGCGCTTCAACTT
This sequence comes from uncultured bacterium, assembly GCA_903825355.1. GTDB lineage: Bacteria > Babelota > Babeliae > Babelales > RVW-14 > CAIKAH01. The sequence goes on from CAIKAH010000032.1 coordinate 3,735, forward strand.
TCAGTGTTAATTGTGGCTGCAACTTAGAAGACAAACGAATGGTCACCTTGTGCTCGCCAACAAATTTAACTGATTTATCAAAATGCACTTGCTTGCGATCAATAGAAATCTCTTTTGCTTTCAACAGGTCAACAATCTCGTCTGCCCCGACTGAACCATAGAGCTTGCCATCATCATGCACGCGCTCTTTAATACTTAAATTAAGCGTTTTGATTCGCTCGGCAAGCATTGCAACTTTGCTGTTCAAAACTTCAGCGGAAACTTGCTCTTTGATTTTCTTATTTTTGAAAAAATCGCGATTAGATTCATTAATAATTACCGCTAATTTGCGAGGAACAAGAAAATTAAGTGCATATCCTTCAGCAACAGTTATGATGCTACCAGCTACGCCCACGCGTTCAACATCTTTAAGCATGTAAACTTGCATAACAGCTCCTTACTTGAGTAATAGAATGATTTTTAGGTTCTATAGTGTAGCAACCGTAGTGCCCAATGTACACCACTAACCGCCCACAAATATGACTTTTTAACATCGCAAGCAAAAATAGCCATTGACGAAATAACGAGCTATACCAACTGTCATTTACTAAGGCGATAATTGCATCAATGCTAGGATCGCTTAATGCATACACAGGCTGTTCAAAAAACTCCCAACAAAGTACTGGTCGTACACAACAGCCGGCAAGATAAAAACAGTCGTCATCGAACATGTGCTTAGTGCTAATGCATTCAGCAAAGCCCGGCATAAGGCGCTGCCGCAATCCTTGCAGCATTTGCCATGCAGGAGGAATCTGTTCAGCAAATGGCACAAGGTTTTTTTTTACATAAGTTTTAATTATCAGACCTTTTCGTAAACAATAGGCCACTTGCTCAAAAGCCTTACCCTGCCTCCTCAAGGCCCCTACAATAAAGGTTTGTTTGCTATTTTTAGTCGGGGACAACGTCTCTACAAGCTCTGTATATTGGTTAAGTGGAAATAACAGCATGCTTTCAGGGCTGACTAAAATATCATCGATTTGCGCTGTGCTCATTTTTTTTTGTATCCGGCTTACCACCGCGTGAGGCGACCGTGTCCACGCTTCACCGTAACACCAAGCACGATTTGCTACCGGCTGCACAAAACACAGCCTGGTCACTAATAAAGTAGTATCATTTTGAACAGTAGCTGGAGGAAACAGCATGCTGAGTGATACTAAAAACCATTGATATTGTGTCAGCGGCAAACAGGGATTAATAAAGGGGTACCCAGCCCCCATACCAAGAGGCATCAAGCCATAACCATCAACCAAATACCAAAAAAGTCCGGTGACAGGAAGCTGCAACCATGCAGACCAGGGCTTTGTATGTGCTAACAGAGAAAACCAACCCCCTGTGCAAACACTAAAGTAGCCTATAACCAGCAAAACCAAGGCTACCGTAAGGAGCCATGAGCATTCCCCATGCTTTACGATGGCCTGGGCTAGCCAATGAAAATGAAAGGTAAAAACAATCAATCCCCACACAAAGCCATGAAGAAAAAAATGGCCCGCTTTTTCTTGTCCTATGGGATTGATGCCGAGCCTGCCCAAGGCCAAGCCTACCAGACGAGAACGAGCGGGAACTATAAGCAAGAAAAAACTCACTATAACTAGCCACCCCGTATAAAAACCGAGCCAGGCGACATTAAACAACAGCGCCGAAAGTAACGTGATGAACAATGATGTACGATGAGGCTGCATAAACTTTTTTCTCTACCAAAAACCGTATGATATTAGCCTGTTGCATGGTGACTATAATAACAAACAAATCTGGTTGAGTGTAACGCATTATCGCTGAAACAACACCTGCTTTTTGTAGTCCATCTGGCATGAGCAACTTACAATGGCCCTGCGCTTTTGCCTGCAGTGCATATTCATCATAAGATGCTTGCAATAAACGTATAACACCCTCAAAACCAGCATTTGCTTTAAACCACTGCTGATAGCAGTGATCACGTTCATGCAACACTGCTGCATGCATAGACCATAAGCGCCATAGCTGTAGCGAACTGGTAGTCATCGCGGCAATAACAACCAAGGCTAACAATGTTGCATTACCGCGCATAAGCCACCATCTGACTGCGTACGCGATACGTTTTTATAGAACAAGCATAATCGAACGTTAATGTTACTGCCACGCGCTGTACCAGTGGGTCCTTATTATTAAGCAGAGCCAAGATAGGCTTAAGGCTAATATTTTTAATTCCCCCCTGAGCAAGCACGTTCAACTGCCGTTTTTGCCAGGTGCTTTTTTTATAATCAAACACCCCTTGTAGACGTAAGCACTGGCCAGCGCTACAGGTATACCCAATATCATAGGCTACCGGTCGATGGTGATGGTCTAAAAACTGCTTTCTGAATATCCCCTGCTCAAAAGACCAATACTGTGGATCATGCGTAGCGGCAATCACATCTCGCATAACAACATCTTCTAGCAGTAGGTGCTGCAGCTGCCTATGCTGCCGTTCGATCATGTCGCTGCACCACTGCCTAAGTACTGTATTGCTCGAAATCATCACATACGCACCAAAACCAAACAGTATTACATACACCAGGAGCTCTACCATAGTAAAACCTACTCTTGTCTTCATGAGACACACTGCTTAACAATCAATTGTTGTTCTACTTTTTTTATCGCTAGTGTAGCAACATTAAATGACCGATTTCCTACCGTAACAGATTCTCTCGTTTGTTCTCTTACTAGAAACCCTTGAGGAGCAGTACCTGTTTCAAGCAGTTGAGTAACTCCCGACAAAAAGGAACCCCGTGCTTCTACCATTTTTTGATATTGTACTAGTTGCACCAAAAAGCTACCTGTCACGCTTGCCGCCAACATGAATAGGCTTATCGCACAAATGAGCTCAAGAAGCAAAAAACCAAATTGTTGACTCTTATTCATCATAACCATTAAATTTAATATTAGAAAATCTATCAAATGGGGGGAGCTATGAAACGGAAAGTCATTTTTCACTTTCACACTATTGTTATTGCACTTGTCTTAGCAGTACTATGTTCATCGCGTTTTGGCAAGATTTTTACTGGTGTCGTTGCCCCAGGCGCCGGCATACCTGATTTTAATGAAATGTTTAAAAATTTTGATTTTGAAAAATTTGTCGCAGAACTTGATGAGCAACTAGCAGGCATTGAAGAAGAAGAGAAAGTTTCTGCTTTACAAAAACCGACTACTCCTCAAAATCCATATACCCCCCTACCGTTAAAAAAACCTGGCATTGTGCAGCCTGCAAATGCTCCTGCTAATAACAAAGGGGATGCACTTGCGGATATTTCAGAAGACCCTGAAGAGCTTATTCTTAACCCTCCAATGGTTAAAATAGCTAAGAGCAATATCGAATCAGCCAGAAATAATGTAGTTAACCAATTACCACACAAAGAGGCAGAAAAAGCACTTTCTCGCTATGTGCAAGATATTATTGATTGTTTACAAAAAATCGACCAAGCCTCGCTCAGTTCACACGGAGAAGAGTTTCACGAACAGTATCTTAATGCTTGCAGTGACAAGACTATCGAATTAGTTGTCTCGCTCAGTATGCTCTTGAGTAAACGAGCATACCGCGTTGCGGTACTTGCTCCGCCAAAAGAGCTTGAAGCAACCTTACGCCCCTACCGTAAAAACATCATTAGTGTGCGAGACAAGCTTATAAAATTGGTCAAAGAGCTTGCTGTTAGTGAGAAACAAGAGCTTTCTGAAGAAGAACGCATGCGTAAAAAACTGGAAGCTCTTGCACAAGTAAGCACCTTGCAGACCACCGCACATGAACCAATTAAAAAACCTACGCCAAAGGCTCATGATGATGACGATAAAGACAATATCACTGGTGATGATGATGATGATGCAAAAACAGCAGCACTCACAAAACGAGCTAAGACTGAACCAGTAGAATTTTCTGATGATGAAGAAGAATTGTATAACGACGACGATTTTCAAAATCATTACATACCACCAAAACAATCGCAACGGCTACCACAAAAAGCATATCCTTCAGCGCTGGAAAAAACAGGCATCATTAATCAATACCAGTCGACCTACGGGAATAATGAAGAGGAGATAGCATGAAGAGATGGACTAGTGGCCTTACCATAGCAATTGCTTGTACCTCATTATATGTCTTTGCCGTATACAAACCAAAACTGTCTGCGCTCCAAAAAAAAATTATTAGCGAAATAACTGCTGCCGCCGATTTGCTAAGTGAAGGAACACGGCTGGTACTAACGGGCGAACCAGCACAAAAAAGTATTGCCGCCAAACGCGAAGAACATGAACGTGCTGCCAGAAAAGCGCTGGAGCGTCAAAAAAGCTTATCGGGACGGAGCAAAACTGGCGGGTTTGGCAGTAGTTATCCAAGCAGCTATGGAAGAAATCGCTATGGGGGCAGTAGCTACACTCCTTACGGTGGCAGTCACGGTAGCTATGGTGGTAGTTATGGCGGGAATTACGGGGGGAGTTATCGCCCTTCGTATGGTGGTGGCGGGTATGATCCATACAGTCATTCTGGGATTAGCTACGATGATGATGATGGTGAGCACTCTACTAGCAGCAGCAATCAAGGAACATCACCAACAAGCTCTTCAAACGATAGTGCTAACAGTGGAGGAGTTGATCCACAAGCTAAGCAAGCAGCTGAACAAGCAGCTCAAGAGCGTTCTGAAGCAGACCAATCACTAATTGATGCGGCAGAAACAATTGCTTCTACCATAGGCGGCATGACACCAAGCAACCCTGATTATGCAGCAAAAATTACCGCTCTTAAAGATGACGGTGCCTTTCAAGAACTAGCAAGCGGTGCACGGACTCACCGTAAAAATACTAAAAAAGCCAACGCTCCTGCTGCAGCCCCAACGCCAGTAGGCAGAAAACCTGGTATGCCAGCCCCACGCAAGGCTGCTGCAGCTAAGCCTGCTGAACCTAAAGCCAGCCCGCTTGATGGCAAGATTGCCGCCTTATACAACCGCATTCTGCCGCATGTAATTTTTGCAGCAACCGCAGCGAACGATACCAGTGCTGCAGACGCCTTGAAAAGTGATATAAAACATGTGGTTGGCCAAGGGGCTCTTGATAATGCAGCGCAAGGGGCTATTAAAATACAGTTCGATGAATGGAAAGCTGGAACAGGAAAAGACTATGCCTTAGAAAAAACAATATTTGAGGCAAATAAAGCTTTCATTACAGGCGCAGCTGGGGCACCAGCTGCATTTACAATACCACGTACAGTCGCAGCTGCCGCCGTCTGCCCAGTTAGTCGTGGGCTTGCCGCTCCTGCTGCTGGTGCAGTAGCGCTAGATAAAGATGCAGTGAAAGCTGCATACAAGCCATACTTTCAACGTTGTTTTGAAGACTTAGAAGCCCGAGGCAATAAATTCACTCATCTTGGCATCTCAGCTAGTGCATTGGGCGAACTCAAGAAGCAAAAAGATGATTGTAAAAAAATACTTGCTGATGCCTCATGATTATCTTTATGATGAAAAAGTAATTTAGCTGGGGGGCTATGAAGTACGAACACAAATCATTTATGAAAATTATGGTATTGAAAACGTGTTTTACGCTTTCAATCATTGTTGTGGTCCTTACCTTGGCAGGCAAGTTCAAAGTTTGATTGCGTAAGCAGTTTTAGTTTGAACTAGTCAGAATTGGGCTTGGTTTTAGGCCAAGCCCTTTTTAGTAAGGTTTTATTACCCATTACCCACAGCGGCAACTCTTGGAAATTTGATGACACCCAACACATTTAGCCTGCTCGCGCGTCCACTTGCGGTACTCTTTTTCATAAGCAACCATTAGAAGATCATCTTCGCTGTCTTCTTGCGTGTAAGACCACGCGGTATAGCCCTCATTGTCTTTAACAAACGGATTGGCATGATTTTGGCAGAGAATATCTACAATTTCAGTATAGTGACACTCAATAGCATGCATAAGCGGCGTCATGCCCTTGTCATCACGCAAGTCAATAACCCGCGCAGACGCACTTTGCTTTAAAATCATTTGTACCGCTAACACATTATTTTTTTGAACAGCATAATGCAGTGGGTAGCCAATGGTAAGCGAAGCACCATTTTTAATTAATGCACCCATTGCTCCTAATTGATCCGCCCTAATTGCATAGATAAGCGCTGTCTTTTGCCTATTGTCATTATAATAATCAACTATTTCTGGGCATAGCTCTATAATCTTTTTTACAGCAGTAACACACCCTTCATTCTCTGCGGCCACCATCAACGCTGTTCTTCCCATGTAATCCGTAGCAAACGGGTTAGCATGCCGGCGGCCACGTTCATCTTTTTTAAATAAAAAATCTAAAACCTCAAGCACTTTTCTGCGTGCAGCATACATACCACACGTCCAACCAAACTCATCATCGGCAGGCGCATCAAATGATGTATTTTTAGCTAGAATCTCTAAAGTAAATCTATCATTATTATCAGCAGCATGACGAGCCTTGGCTTCTCTCTCGGGGCATGGAGGAACATCACCAGCACGCAGTCGCCGCGATATTATCTTATCCGCTACTAAAGCATCTTCGTCATCATCAAGCTGCAACGCTGCAGCGGTTGTTTCCAGATCTGTCAGCAAAGACGGACTACAGGGGGACATGGGTTCAGGAAGCCCCTTAAAATCTAGAGGTAACGTAAATCCAAGTGAATCTGTTGCAGCAGAAAGGGTTGCAGTACTAATAAGATAAAGAAGAATAATGTTATAAGGTTTCATTGATAATCTCTTGGAGTAAAATTGGCAAAGATACAGTTCATGCGCAAGCATAATAATCAAATACGCTCTTTCTGACAATAGGTAAGCATAGCATCGCCATCTCTCAAGCGCCTCTACTTACCACTCGCGCCCCCGCTAGTACATGATCCCTCACAGCGCATTTTCCATCCACTTAACACCTGAATTGCCCGCTGACACTCATCAATATCATGTTGACAACTGTACACCAGCCCCCGATGCCGGCGTTCATGCAATACCCGCAAATCAGCACTCCACGCATCTGCACGGCCACAGGTAGCACATAATAGCTCTTCTTTTGCTATAACCACCCTTCGTTGCTTAATAGTGGCAGCGTGCCGATCACTTAATTGCTGGCATTCAATAGCCAACTGTTGACATGCTCTTAATGCTCGCTCATCACCAGCTTGCGCAGTGCTTACTAGGATATCAACATGGGCTAACAATACCTTACTCACCTCCCAGTTGTATTTAGCAATATCAAGTATTGCCGCAGTAACTGCTACGTTATGTGGTAATAATTGCAACACCACATCAGCACGGCCATGCTTACAAGCAGCATACAATGGGGTTATCCCAAGAAGGTCAGCAGTATGCACATCGGCCCCACATTCAATAAGTAAAAGTATTATTTCTTCGCTAATGCCTTCTTCAAAACAAGCGGTTAACAATGGAGCTCTGCCAGAAACCAGCGGCTGATTAATATCAGCACCATCTTTCAGTGCTTGACGAATTCTTACTTGATCGTTATGCCAAATACCCTGAAACAGTTCGCACTGTGGTGTTCCTGCCCAGCTAGGCAACTCTTCATCAGTCTCTACAGGTTCTCTAACGGCAGCTTGTAAAAAAAGAGGCCCCGACAAGCAAAATATAAGAGTTGCTAAAAAAAATCCGTACCTACTGTTCATACCACGCCTTGTCATTTTAATGCAGTAACGCCATCCCTCCATACCCTAAGATTCACTGTATAGGGAGCATCATTATTTCACAATGTTTCAAGCAGAAAAGATGCACAACAGACCCCATTTGATAAAAATAAACAAATAGAATATAGTAAAATAGCGTACTGTATAAATATATTAATAACAGGAAATATCATGTTGCAATTTTTTTGCTATTCTTCTACTACCCCGCTAAAAAATATATTATTTTTGCTCTTGCTTGGCTTTCTGTTTTCTCATGAAGTAGCTGCCTCAACTCGATCTCTGGACGAAATTGACGTGGAGATGGAAGCAGAAACTACAAAAAAATCCTGCCACATAAGCCAGATAAAATCACTTGGATTAGCACTTCATGGTTCTGTTACCTCTAGCAATAACAAAGAGCTAGCTTTTCTTCTTGTAACTAAAGGCATATTGCAAAGCGATGCTAACCTGAATGTAAAGATAAGCGGCAATCCGTTACTTTACACTGCCTGCATACATCAAAATTTAGAAGCAGTAGCGTTATTGCTTGCTTTTGGAGCATCAGCTGCAACGGTAAGCGATGAAACAACACTGAATGCGCTAGAAGCCTCCATACAATCAAAAAATAAATTTTTAATAGCTATGATTTTGCACTACTACAAACCTACACATCTGGCTCTTGATCCAGAACTTGTTATCACCACAGAAGAATGGCTTAGGGTAATTGGTATACCGATAAATGAGTATGTCCCTAATCTCCTAAGGCATTATCTTGATTAAGAAAAAAAACGGAAGGCCTGTAAAAAATTACAGGCCTTCCGTTTTTTTTAGCTATTCAGTACTTCATCACAACGTTTGCAAAGACCTTCAGCATGGCTCGTAGATGTCCACTGCCAACAGCGAGGGCACTTAAGCCCACCACACCGATATGCCTCAACAGCTACCCATGGTAGCACAAATCCTTCGGCCACCAGCGCATTACTTAGCTCAACGCTAGAAACAATAAACCACTCTTGCAAGAATTGCTCGACAGGGAGCTGTTTTTTTACTGCGGTAAATAGTGGCTCCAAGACTAACCATTCAGGTGAGGCAGGGTCGATCACTAGTTTAACCCCTGCTTCGTACGGATGTTTCACCAACCCTTGCTCACGCAATGGTTCAATTGATTTAAGCACAGCACCACGCAATACCTCAAGTGCTTGCCACGCTTGGCGATGTACAGGAGCAACTACTGGTACCGGCACAAATGATTGCAAATGCACTGATGCTGTTTTGTTTTTTTGATAGGTATCGGTTACTTCTTCAGCTAAGAATGAAAGCACGGGAGCAAACAAATGCGTCAGTGTCTCAAGAATATGATACAGTACGGTTTGCGCTGAACGACGCTGCAATGATGTTGGCTTTTCAACATACAAACGATCTTTTAAAATATCCAAATACACTGCGCTAAGCGTATTAGTACAATAATTATTAATCGCCTGCACAACAGCAGAAAAGCAATAAATATTATAGTTTTCACGCACCGCAGCATCAAGTTCGTGCAAGGTGGTCAAGGCATACTGATCAAGTGGCAGAAGCTGTTCAGCCGATATTGCATCATGGGCATGATCATAATCATTCAAATTTGCCAACATATAGCGGCAGGTATTGCGCACTTTGCGGTACATCTCTGCAACGTTTTGTAGTAGCTTTTCAGAAATAACTAAATCACCTTCATAGTCAGCCCCAGCTACCCACATGCGCAAAATATCCCGGCTGTATTTAGTCATAACGTCAGTTGGCGAAATACCATTGCCTAGGGATTTAGACATTTTACGTTTTTGCTCATCAACAACGTAACCATGCGTCGCAATTGCTTTAGTTGGTGTATGCCCATATAAAATCATGCCGCACAACATGGAACTTTGAAACCAGCCACGATGTTGGTCAGATCCTTCGAAATAAAGATCTGCCGGCAGGCTGAGGTTTTCAAGATCCCTAGAGAGCACAGCAAAGCTACTTGCACCAGAATCAAACCAAACGTCTAAAATATCACGTTCAAGGCGGCATTTACTTAAATCATTATTGCCACACTTGCCACAGGCAAAGCCTGCAGGCAGTAGCCCCATCTCTTGTAATGATTGTGGCGTCATGCGATCCCAAAACTCAACGCCCTCTTTAGCAATCTGATCAGCAACAGCACGAATAAACGCTACATCTAAGAATGCCCATTCACAATTACTGCACAGAACTGCAGTAATTGGCACACCCCACTGCCGTTGGCGAGAGATACACCACTCAGGACGGTTTGCAATAAATGATCGTAAGCGTGCACGTCCACGATCTGGTACAAATTGTACTTGTTCAAGCTCTGCCAGTGAGCGCTCAACAAGATTGTTTTTTTGCAAATCACAAAACCACTGATTAGTTGCACGGAACATTAAACCGTTGCGACAGCGCCAGCAGTGTGGGTAGGAGTGAGTAATGCTGTTTTTGAAAAGCATGCGATTGAGCTCTGCCAATTTTTTGATCACCCAAATTTGACCATCCACAATAGGCATATTTTCAAGCTCAGCCGGCACAATACCAACCGTGTAGCGGCCACTAGCAGAGAGAGGAGAGAAAATCTCTAAATTATTTTTAATCCCCAGCAGATAATCTTCTGGCCCACAACCGGGTGCCGAGTGCATACATGCAGTCCCTTCAGTAACAAGCACACTTGCATCAAGTAAAATAGGCACGGTGAAATCGGAAATAAAAGGATGCTGTGCACGCTTAGCGGTAAATACCACCGCATCAGCTTCTGCTAGTTCAACTTTTTCCAGCCCAGTAACCGCGCACAATTTATCAGCCAACTCTTTGGCGACAATAATTGCTTCATGCTCATCACGCCCACGCAACACAGAATACACAGCCGTCGGGTTTAGCACCACCGCGCGGTTCAGTGGCAGTGTCCAAGGCGTGGTTGTCCATACTACAAAATTAAGCTTTATGTTAGGTTTATGCTCAAATAAAAAGGGAAAGGTCAAACGAGCTGTTTCATCAGGCAGTGGAAACAGTACATAAATCGATGGATCCTTGCGATCTTTATACTCAATTTCTGCCGTAGCCAGAACAGTCTCACATGAACCACACCATGGCACCGTTTTAAGCTTGCGCTCGATGTGCCCTTTTTCTACAAAAATGCTAAAAGCACGCACAATATCAGCTTCGTAGGCAGGACTCATGGTAATATAGGGATGCTCGTAGTCAGCAAGTTTGCCTAGCTCTTTGAGCTCTTTATCCTGGACCGCAATCCACTTATTTGCAAAGGCACGGCACGCTTTTTTAAATTCTAGACGGTCAACTGAATGACGGTTTTGCTCAAGGCCCAGCTCATGGGTAACTTTAAGCTCAATTGGCAACCCGTGGCAATCCCAGCCTGGCACCAACGGCGCATGAAAACCATCCATACGCTTTGATTTACAAACCATATCTTTAAGAATATAGGTCAAGGCGTGGCCAATGTGTAGATTGCCATTCGCGTATGGCGGCCCGTCGTGCAGAATGAATTTTTTCTTTCCCTTATTTCTAATGGTTGCTTTGGCTGCAAGGCCATCATCCTCCCAGCGTTTGAGCAACTCAGGCTCTTTGATCTGTGCATTAGCACGGATAGAGAACTCAGTCTGCGGCAAATTTAACGTCGATTGGTACGGATTTTTCGCGTTTTTGTCTTCCATAGCAACTACCTGTAAAGGGTTAAAAGCTTTTATACAGGCTAAAAGTGTACCACAGCAAGAAAAAAGCGCTATTCACTGAATAAAAACAAAGCGCCTGAGCAAATTAAATTTGCTCAGGCGCTCAAATAATAGAGCTATTTATTTCTTAGAAGATAAGAACACAAACTACCACCGGAAAGTTTTATTATCAGGGGGAGTGCTGTCGTTCAAACATCAATACCTTATAAAAAATCAACTTATCATTCTCACCTTTTAGTGGATCAAATACTTCAATAATTTTTTCTAATGTTATTACATGAGCTTGGCGGCAAGCTCTCTTCTTTTGATCTACTGTATTAATAGAATCCATCCGAACGCCACATAATTGTAGAGCGTTTTTTAAAGCCTCATAGTATTCTGGAAAACCGTAGAGAGGCAGAGGTAAAGAGGCAGCATCTTTGTCAAGCTTGTCCTGCAGATATGGAATTATTTTATTTTGAAGATCAGTTATTTCTTTAACTAGCTCTCTATCAAAATGAAGTGGATCAACACAGTATTTTTTCAGTTTCACGCAAGCCCGAAATAGAACATCTTTTTCGTGACCTTGATGAAGCAACATAGTTTGTATTTCAATAAATAGCTTGCTATAAAGCTTATTTTTATCGCAAATTAACCTGTTTTTTCGAAATTTTTCAATTACAAAATCTAATATCTTTCCTATGTCAAGCAAATGACGTTGTCCCTTATCAATCAAGGTGTATAATAAATTTTGAACCAGAGGAGACTCAATAGCACTGTTTTCGCTATTCAAAAATTTACTTACCACATTACTAGCAGAATCATAAGCAAACCCATGCTCAACTAAAGCTTGTAACAAATTAATAAACCAAAAAACTTCAGGGTCCAATTCTAACAAATATTTCTCAACCAATAGTTCAGCTTCTTTAAATCCATGGCCTTTTTTAATCAATGATAGAGCTAAGCAAAAAACTTTATCCACTTCGTCGCGTGCCTCATACGATGAAAAATCAATGGTTTTTTCTGCATACTGACTCAAAAATAAAGCTGCCTGGTCAAAGCATTTCTCTCTTTTTAACATTTCTTCAAAGAATGCCGTCTTTGCTTTTGCTGTGCATTTCGGGCCAATCACAGTAGCAAGCTTTTCAAAATCATAATCAGGAGGCAGTGTACTTTTTTCTAAATATTTCAAAAGGATATCGATTTCTCCTCTTTGTGCAGCAATATCTATAAGCTGTAGAATAATTGGGCTAAATACTTGATTGCTAAACAACTCGTATCTTTTTAAAACAATACCTGCCGCCTCAGCCCCAATGCCATCATGTGAAAACGATAACAACGTTTGCAACAGAGCCTTATATTCATCTATGGATTTTTCACGAGAAGGATCAAGCGAAAAATCATGATTTTCTGACGCAATTTCAAGTAAACATTTCCATAAACGTTCAACTATTGGAATACTAGATTCACTAAACTGCATAGAGACCGTAACCAGATGGTTGCTTAATTCATTTAAAGCCACTTTCATATGCTCGTTATTATTAGCTAATAAAGCTTCTATAGCAATATCACACCAACGAAAACGCTCACCACGACTCCCTCCACAAAAATGGGCTTTAACTTCTATAGATTGAGTTTTATGAAAATATGTTAATCCAACCTGACAACTATGCATGCCAAGGGGAATATTGTAATAGACCGTCATAGAAGAAGCATCAACATCAGCCCCCGTAAAATTACTAACAAGAGGAGAGTCAAAGAATTTATGTATGACCATTCCGCCTGCTCTAATTAAAGCATCTTCAGCCAATGTTAAAACACGAGGGCAATCTAATTTCACTTCACCAATAGAAAGCACACTGCAAATATAAAGCAATGATTGATGCATTACACTAAAAACATCCTCTCCAGTTTGAGGCAACCCTCTATCTTCCGAGAACCAATCATGTCCACTACCCAAGGAAAAAATAACGGCAGAAAATCCTGGAGTAGGCAATAAATCACCCTCACCAAAGGGCCGCTGCAGAGAGTCATGTATCATTTCTATGAACACTTCACGGAACGTTTCACTCGAAACATTAAGGGCTAAGGGATCATGCGGTTCTGTAGAAGTGGCTGTTGGTACAAGAGACATTCCATTTTTCAATAACTCAAAATTAGACAGCAACATTTCTTTAAACATCGCCACCTTATCAACATTTGGCAAAGCAGCATTACCCTTTACTCCCTTGATTGCCTCATCAAAAACAACGATCAGTTTTCGTAATATTTGTACAGCAGCTTGGTGTCCGTAATCACCTGCACTATCGAATGATGCTTTAAAATCATCGCCTGCAAAATAAGCCACTACCTGCTCATTAAACTTTTTCCATAAAGCCTTACAACGGGATGGATCAGAAAACGCACTCAGATTCATATCTTTAACGATGCTATATTTTTCAAGCAGTTCTTTTAAAAAATCTTTATCTTTGTTCCATTTTTCTTGCCAGCTGCTTAGCGCCCCAGCCACAGCCTCTGGATTTTTGTAAACACCATCCATATTTGCAAAATCACTATGTAACCATGTTGGCAACAAAAAAACGCTACTAAGCCGCTTCACAAACAACGCAAGATTATTCATTAGCCCTTGATTTTTAGCAACCTCCCCAAGAAACCAATCCCAATGCTCACGGATGCTCTCAACGAAGATATTATTATCTAATTTACGCAACTGCACGTAGTAATCACGCGTTTTTTGATCAGCAAACGTCGGCAGTGATGCTTCGACGCCGATTGTTGCTAATCCTGCACCAGAGTGAACTTCTGATCTTGAAGAAATATTAGCAATACTTCCCCCTTCATTAATGATAGTCTCATCTTTCAATATTTTCGCTAGGGTTGCTAATGATAATGGTTTGAAAACATCCTGGTATCCCAGTTGTTGATAGACCAAGGATTCAAGCATTTTTATTGGCAGCAGTCGACACAAGTAACATTCACTATCTATTGAATAATGAGACAAAGCAACAATTTGTTGGCATAAAATTTTTGCACTCAGCAAGAGCGAATTCACATCAGCAACAAGGCTTTTATGTGGAGTATACTTTTTAAGAACTAAATTAAACTGTGCTAAAAAGCTCGCTGTTGCTTCAATTACTTGCTCAGCAGAGCCTCTTTTCATATCGATAAAAAATGCGTCCCACTTTTCACGCACTTTCCTTGCTGGAGGAAATTTTTCTCCATTCACCGTTTTTATTCTTCCCAGTAAGGGTGAAATTACTGATAAGGCTCGTGGAATTGGATAGCTGTTCCAGCCGCTTAAAATATCCCCATCAGTAACGCTATCAACAACAATAACCATATTTTGCTGAGGACTCACAAGCAGCTTTTTTCCTGACAATATGCTACTAGAAAGAGAACTCCATTCCTCAACATATAAAACAGGCACCCCTTCATTACGAAACGTTGTTGCCTCATGCGACGTACTTGGTGCCATCGCACCCACTAACACCGCTTTAATATTTTTTCCGTTAAAATCTTTACTCAGATATGAGTTAAGAGCCCCTCCGATAGTTGAGGCAACAAGTACTTGATCCTTTGAGTTAATCTCTCGAACGCTCCCGCCAGCGGCCCCTATAGTGTCAGCTTTAAACATAGTACCTACTAATCCATCTCTCAAATACGATGGTCCAGCCACCTCTTTTTTGTGCACAATGGGCCGTGCCTGCACAATAAAAATAATATTATCTTTAATCACAAATTCCACATCCATTGGATATCCGTAATATGACTCAAGGCAATCTGCAAACATTTTCAACGTGTGTAACTGCCGATCGGAGAGCGTCCGCGTCAACACCAATGATTTTTCATTTTTAACGGTTTTTAATGCTGAGCTACTATTAGCTTCTGGCACTAAACGTGACTTTTTTGCTCGTATCACTGGATAGATAGCCG
>CAIKAH010000033.1 GCA_903825355.1 uncultured bacterium
CGATCAGGCTTCCCAGCTGCTGCCTCTGCACCGACCACTACACGCAAACGACACAAAGCAGATGAACCTGTAGCGCCCACGCCTTCTCAAACATCACCAGCAACTGACAGCGAGCATGAATCTGATCCGGACCTTATTCTGGAATTTGACGCAGCAGAAAAAGCTGATATACAATCCCTACTTGCTACAGAATTTACTGCTCAAGCCGAAGCAATACTGCCTCCTGCCACAGCATTTACCACTGATGATCTTCCTGATGATCTTCGAGATCATCTGGAAGATCATCTTTATGACATATCCAACTCTTGAGGACAACTATGAACCGTTTGTTAAAAATAGCTGGCGCCGTTGTTCTGCTTGCCACACCATGCTCACAACCACAACTCCATGCCATGGCTGGCGCTGGCACCAGCAAAAAAGCACGCCCTGCTGTTCACACCTGCCAAGAGTGTGGCTACCAAGCTCAGTTTCCAAGCTCTTTAATCATACACAAGCGCACTCACACTGGTGAAAAACCTTATAAATGTGATGAACCTGGCTGTGGAAAAGCTTTTACTCAGAAAATCAGTTTAACCAGACACATGCAAGCCATGCATAGAAAAAAAGCATTTGTTTGTTCTAGCTGTGGACGAGGTTTTGACCTGTGGAGAGAAATAATTCAACACCAGCTCCTACACACGCAGCCTTTTGCTGGCACTTACACCAGTGTAGACAAAAATACCTGCCAAGAGTGCGGCTACAAAGCTTCTTGCCCTAGCAATTTAACTGTACACATACGTACTCACACTGGTGAAAGGCCTTTTAAATGTGATGAATGTGGAAAAGCTTTTACCACTAACAGCTATCTAAACAAACACAAACGAATTCACACTGGTGACAAGCCTTTTGCCCTCCCCCCACAGTTTTCTGCTGGTGCTTACATCAGCGATGACGATAGCGGAGATGAAAGCGACGCTTTGCCAAAAACAGCTCCTGTTGCCAAAAGAACACTCAAGCACGAGCGATCAGGCTTCCCAGCTGCTGCCTCTGCACCGACCACTACACGCAAACGACACAAAGCAGACGAACCTGTAGCCCCAACGCCTTCTCAAACAGCACCAGCAACTGACAGCGAACATGAATCTGATCCGGATCTTGTTCTGGAATTTGACGCAGCAGAAAAAGCTGATATAAAATCCCTATTTGCTACAGAATTTACTGCTCAAGCCGAAGCAATACTGCCTCCTGCCACAGCATTTACCACTGATGATCTTCCTGATGATCTTTCTAACATCTCCAACGTTGGATGAAAACCATGAACCGTTTGTTAAAAATAGCAATCACCGTTGTTTTGTTTGCCATGCCAAGCTCACAACCACAACTGCATGCCATGGCAGGCACTGGTAATGTTAGCAAAGCAACTGTATTTGCAGGCAAAAATACCTGCCACGAGTATGGCTATCAAACTTCTTACCCAAGCAATTTAACCGTACACATGCGCACGGACACTAGTAAGAAACCCATTGCTTGTGAAGAATGCGGGAAGGATGATCTATAGCATTCCTTATCTGGCTATCTTAGGCTGGCAAAAATGGGCCAAAAGTATAATATTTTGGCCCATTTTTGCCAGCCAATCACTTGCCAAGTATAATTCAAATAGAAATACACACAAAGCAAGAGCTTGACAGGTGGAGAATTTAATGGAAAAAGTACCTGCCTTAGTCACCCTAGGCCTCATTGCCTCTAGCCTACTGCATCAAACACTATTTTGCAGTGCTAGCCATAAACGTTACCGAGATGATAGCTCATCATCATATGAATACACGGATACAACCGATCCTGATAACTATCCCACGAGAACACCACTGCTACTAACAATTCCCGCATTACCACCTCCGGCAGTTGTTAAAAAGGCGCCGACCATAGAAGAAACATTAAGTGCACTTGTAACATGCCCCATTTGTATGGCAGAAAAAGAAATGAGGCATATGAGCAAACTTCCTTGCAACCATCTTTTTGATCGTACGTGTATTGAAGAGTGGTTAACTATTGGAAGTACCTGTCCATTGTGTAGAATAGATCCTGATATTCTCAAAGAAAAAAATGACGATCTTTTTACTTTTTCTATAACAGGAAAAACACAAAAAGTTTCTGCTGTAATTGCCGCAGGAGGAGTAGTCAACGCTACACAATGCTCTGGACGTACACCCCTCATGGAGGCAGCCTTTCATGGTCGTGAGGCAGTCGTAAAAAAACTCCTAGAAGCCGGAGCTAAAATACATGACCGAGATTGGTTAAACTACACAGCTCTTTTCTTTGCTACAACCGGAAATCATCCACGCGTTGTACAAGCACTTATCGATGCTACGCCAAAAGAAGACCGAGCAATACTGGTGAATGTTTACAACAATAAAGGCAATATGCCTTTGTGGTTTGCCGTTTGCAAGGGAAACTTATCCATCGTAAAAAAATTGGTTGCAGCCGGGGCTGATATTATCAGTAAAAACTCGTCTGGCTATACTCCTTTGCAAATGGCTGAGCTGAAAGGCTTTACAGTAATCAGGGATTATTTAGCTAGCTGTGCTGCGCTAGAATCGTAGCATCAACGCGCTAGCGCTAAGGGGAAACGTAGTTATTAAAAAAGGGACACAACTTGGCAGTTACTAGTGCAGGCAAATGTTCTTGAACATTGGTAAACCATACGCTAATCCAAGGCTTTTTATCTTGGGTTTCTAGTATTTCGCCTAGTGCTTGGAGAGCTTTTTCTAGTTGAGAATTATCAATAAGATGCTCTTTATAAAGCTGCATCAAAGCCATAAAGCGATGATCAAATTTCTCTGGCCAGTCCACCAGCGCATACAGTATGAGTAAGGTCGCTAAAGGATCACATGCATCAGGACGCATAGTAAGCACATGTTCTTGAATAGCTATTGCATCAGTCCAACGCTTTTCTTTTTGATATAAAAAAGCTGCCTGCTTGTATTTTTCGATAGAGGCTGTGCTATCCATAAACCATAAAATATCGCCTTCTATTTGCAAGACATAGGCCTTGTCAGCCAGCGAATGCGCTAATAACCTGAAAACGCTCAAAGCCTTTTCGCGTTCACCGCGTGCAATTAAATCGGCTAGTTTAAACCATGCCAAACTACGCTCATTCTGGCCTTGCTGCCGTTCCATTCTCTTTCCCCTTTTTTAAGGCAAACTGCGTATCAAAAGCTGAAGCACCTACTCGTTTGAAATGCGAGATATCTAATGTTATACTTGGCACTGCATTATTGTAAAGACGCAGGGTTATTATTTTGGGCGGTATCGGTAAAGAATCATGACAGACACAGTTGTTCAACAGTGGGTTAAACTAGAAGAAAAAGCCCTGGTTGGTGGCGGCAATGCACGCATTGAACGTCAACATCAACTGGGCAAAAAAACAGCTCGTGAGCGTCTTGCTCTTCTACTGGACCCATCCTCTTTTTTTGAAATCGATCGCTTAGCCGTATCACCCTTTTTAGACGCGCCAGAACTTACTGACGGCGTCGTCGCTGGTTTTGGTAGCATTCAGGGTAGAAAAGTTGCTGTCTATGCGCAAGACTTTACCATAAAAGGTGGTTCTCTGGGCAAACGGCATGCCGAAAAAATCGCCAAAGTAATGGATATGGCCGCAAAAATTGGTTGCCCGATTATCGGCATTATTGATTCCGGCGGTGCTCGTATTGATGAAGGCATTCACGCCCTTGCTGGATACGGAAGTATTTTTCGACGTAACTGTCAGTATTCCGGCGTTGTCCCACAATTTTCAGTTATTGTTGGTCCTTGTGCTGGGGGAGCTGTCTATTCTCCTGCCATTACTGATGTTGTTTTTATGACCAAAGATATTAGCCAAATGTTCATTACTGGTCCGCAAGTAATTGAAGAAGTACTACATCAGTCTATTACCAAAGAAGCACTTGGCGGCATCGATGCACACGGGAGACAGTCTGGCGTAGCTCACGTCATTTGCGAAACCGAAAATGACTGCTTTGCCTCACTACAAGATTTATTAAGTTATTTCCCCGACTCGTACCTAGATCAGCCTCCAGCAGGAAGCCCAGTACTGCCAACAACCATGTATAACACACCGCACATTCCAGAAAACCCTCAGCAGCCATACAATATAAAAGACATCATTAGCACAATTATTGACGATACTTATTTTGAATTACACACCGATTTTGCTGCAAACATAGTTACGTGCTTTGCCCGCCTCAATGGACAAGTTGTAGGAATTGTAGCCAATCAACCATTGGTTAAAGCGGGTTGTATCGATATCGATGCTTCTTGTAAAGCTGCTCGCTTCATTCGTTTATGTGATAGCTTTGGCATTCCCATAGTAACACTGGTTGACACGCCAGGCTACTTGCCAGGTGTTGAGCAAGAACATAATGGCATCATTCGCCATGGGGCAAAATTACTGTACGCCTATGCAACTGCTACGGTACCAAAAATTACCCTAATTTTACGAAAAGCAATTGGCGGCGCCTACATCGTTATGGGAAGCAAAGAGCTAGCAGCTGATTTCAATTTTGCTTGGCCATCAGCTCAAATTGCGGTACTCGGAGCTAAAGCAGCAATTACCATTATGCGAGGTAAAGAGCTAGCAGCATTAAACCCTGCAGAACGCGCTCTTGCGCAAGCATCATTTGAATCTGCATACACAGAGGAATTCCTTCATCCCTTTACGGCAGCTGCGCATGGCTATATTGACGCTATAGTGCAGCCTCAACAAACCAGAGAACAATTAATTCAAGCATTGCAGCTAACACGTGACAAGGTAGAAATACGGCCTGCACGCAAACATGGCAATATCCCTCTTTAAAGATAGTTTTTTTGCCAAAAGTATTCTATCTCCCCATTTTTTTGCTTAATTTCCCTCTTTTTGACGATGCTTTGAAATAAAATTCAAATTGGAGTATTTTGAATATCATTCAAAGCATTTCAATATACTACAGAAAATTAATGGGATAATTATGAAAAATAAAATTCTACGACTGGTGTTATTGCTGGTGCTAGTACCAGCTAATGGACTTTACTCAGCGAAAAAATCTCCTACATCTACGAAATTTGGCTGGCTACAAAGACTGCGTACTAGGGCTCTTAATATGTTGCCTACCGCGTTATATTCGGCCCCCGCGCCAGCACCTCTAGCACCACAGACTGCTCCTCAGCCTTCTACCACCGCTATAAACCCATCCAGCGATGCTTCAGCGACTCCTATGCCAGTACGCCGCCAAGCAGCTAGACCAGCTAAATGCACAGAAAGAAAAGAGCCACAGGAAGAAGTGGTAGTAGCAGCACCCGCAAGAGCAGCCGGCTCAGAGGTGATAGATCTTCTTTCAAGCGATGATGAAGAAACCGCTGGTGCAGCAAGAGCAATAACAGCTCCAGGCAAAAGCATTATTACACTCCCATGTTTGCAACAACCTGCCGGAACCAATTGTTGCGCATTTTACGCTACCTTTTTTGCATGGACCATCGCTGATCATCTTCAACAACAAGAACGACACGAAAAATGCTTAGATTTAGATTCACTAATACCTGCATTAAACAACAAAGATTTGCTTGAAGGTTTTATAGATTCACTAGCCGATGTACCAAGCAGCTCTGAAAAAACATTAGGTGAAAAATACGCTGATAACGATATGTTGTCAGACACCGACATTCCTCTGATAATCAAGCAGATTGGCTATTGTGCAAAAAAAGAAACAGATTGTATCAACATCAATGCCACCGACATTATGTGCTTAAGCCCATCGACGAGCAGTTCGATGAGTTTTTCTGAGAGGATAGCTACCCTGAGTAGCAGCATCAGGACACTTCCGTTTAACGCCCCTGCAAGTAAAAAACGACCTCGCAGCCCTAGCTACGAGCATAAAATTGACGTGAGTAACTATCGTATCATGGTTTTAGTAAACAGATTGCATTTTACCTGCCTCTTGATTGACCGAAGAACAAGAAAACTTTACTTAATCGATTCTATCGATGGATATTCAACAAGTAAAAGTGATTTTGTACCAGGCCTTGAGTATTTACTGGAACTGGTAGTCGCAGCATAAACATCTTTTTTGATTATCAAACAAGCCTTTTACGCTTTTAGGCGGACATTTAAACCTCTTTTGTGGTATACTTTTGTCAGGGGAGCTAGGTCAAAGTTTTCATAGACAGAAAGGACTACGAATATGTTTTCATTAAAATCCTGGTGGCAGTCACTACAAAGAACAATAAAAATAGGAATAATTATTGTTCTTATTTGCTCTACTGCTGGTGTTGCTACTTACTATTTTTTCAGTCACAGCAACGTAACCCCCCATGAAGGTGCTCCTGGTGAAATCAAGGGCTCGGTCGTTACACTAAAAACCCTGAAAGAAGAGTATTTTGCCGAGCTACACAATATGTTCTCCAATGCCTGCCGCAAAGGATTAGACTTCCCTGCCGTTACGACTTTTGGCTATACTATTGCTTATCTGCGTGAATTAGAACGCCGCGCCAAAACAACTAAAGGTATTCATTATATTATTTTTGATAACGCTGATAATAAGCCTATTGGTTCGATTGAAGTACGTGAATATGATCCAGAAGATTATGGACAGCTAGGCGTCTGGGTTAATGAAAAATATTGGGGCGGAGGACGTACGGTAGAAGCAATTAAATTGATTGGCAAAGCCTATTTTGAGCTGTACCCTGAAACACAAGATTTTATTGCCTTCGCACGTCCATGGAACCAGCGTAGCTACAAGGCGTTGCAAAAAGCCGGGCTTGTTGATGAAGGCTTTAAGTATGTTGATGGCACCCCTTTGTGGTATCAACTACGCATGCACCGAAAAACATTAGTCTAAAAAAATCAAACTTGGAAATACAAACCACTATGGCAAAACAGGATTACATCGTTGGGGAATATCACCCCAAAACCCTGCTTGTAGGCGTTTACACACCTAACAACCAGATTGGCAATCAGGACTATTACAACGAAGAATTTTTAAGCCTTGTTCATACGCTTGGCTTACCGTACGATGAAACCTATTTCATGAAGCTTCGGGCACCAGATAACAATATGTTCTTGACCAAAGGCAAGCTGGAAGAGCTCACTAAATATTGCAGCGAACACAAGATAGAGGTCGCTTATTTTTCAGAAATTCTCCACCCTCTCCAAGAACGAAACCTAGAGGCAGCACTCGGATGCCATGTTGCTGACCGGGCACGCATTATTTTGGAAATCTTTAAAAAAGCTGCCCACTCTTCCGAAGGCCGCATCCAAGTAGAAATGGCTGAAATTAATTACTACAAAACACGGATTATTGGTCGTGGGGTAGAGATGTCACAGCAAGCTGGCATTCTGGGAGCTAAAGGACCAGGCGAAACAGCAAAAGAAGAGCTGCGCCGTCATATTGAAGAAAAAATCAGACAAGCAAAAAAACGGTTAGAAACCCTAGAACGTTCACGTATTATTCAAAGACAGCGACGATTAGAAAGTAAAATTCCACTCATCTGTATTGTCGGTTATACAAATGCTGGCAAATCAAGTCTGCTTAATCGAATCGCAAAAGGCGAAGTATTGGCTGAAGATAAATTGTTTGCTACCCTTGATACTACTACCCGTGAGCTATTTATCGATAACAAGAAAAAAGCCCTCATCTCTGACACGGTAGGCTTTATCAGCCAACTACCACACAACTTAATTGCAGCATTTAAATCAACGCTCGACGAGCTACGCTATGCCACCCTTTTACTACAGGTAATTGATCTAAGCAACCCCGCCTGGAAAAGCCAAATAGGAGTAGTAAAAGCAACGCTTGATGAACTTGGCATAAATCAGCCAATGGTCTATGTTTTCAACAAGATCGATAAGCTTACTGCAGAGCACCTTGAAAATCTTCAACCAGAGCTTGAACAGTATCAGCCACATGTGCTCATCAACACAACAAGTAAACAGGGAGTGGAGGCACTTATCAATTATCTGCATTCATATAAATTATAAAACAAAGAAGGGCATGCTATTGATAGCATGCCCTTCTTTGTTTTATAATTTTTCTAGCTAAAAATTCGGGCTATCCTTAATTCGGCAGCACGATCATTTGCTCGAGTTTTACAGTCTTCTAAATACGTCCCCAACTCGCCACTCCAGGAAAACGTTGCGCAAAGACCAGCCCCTAATAAATCATAAATAGTTGAGTCGGTAGCCCCGAAAATAGGGGCTAAGGCTTGTTCAGCTTTATCTATGATTATTTTCATTTCTATCAACTGGTCAGTATTATATTTTAAAATTTCTCTGCTTGTCTTCGGCAAGCCCTTCAAACGATTTCCTATACATCCAAACCATTTACTAAGCACATTGTCAGCCTCTTTTTGAGTATAACCACTCTCAGGCATTCTAATTGCTTGAGCTGTTTCAAGAACATTCTTAGGCAAGACCTCAAGCCCTTTATCATTCGTTAGACAATATACGCGTGTTATTCGTCTGCTGTCATAAACAATACCTGAATCATCCATATTTTTCAGAGGCTC
>CAIKAH010000034.1 GCA_903825355.1 uncultured bacterium
CACACCGCGGATATACACTTTGGCGTTGAAAACTACGGAAAGATAGATCCGGTAACCGGCATTCATACCCGGTTACTGGATTTTGCAAAAAATCTAGATTTGTTAGTTGATAAGGCTATCGCTGAAAACATTGATTGTGTGATTTTTTCTGGTGATGCATACAAAACAGCAAATCCAACGCCGACGCAACAAAAAATGTTAGCCCAGCGTTTTTTACGGCTTCAGCAGGCTGGTATTCCGATTGTCATTATTGTTGGTAATCATGATCATCCCTTGAGCTTTGGTAAAGCGAATGCATTAGATGTATTTTCATATCTTCCTGTTGATGGCTTTTATGTTTTTTCACGGCCTGGTATGCAAGTTATTCAAACCAAAAGTGGTCCGGTACAAATTATTGGTATTCCTTGGCCAACACGCAATCACGTCGTGACTTTGCAGCAGCATCATCATAAAAATAATACAGAAATTGCTGCCTATCTTTCAGAAAGTGTTGGCAATATTATTGCCCAGCTTACTGCTCAACTAGACCCAGCAATACCAGCGGTATTGGGAGGCCATTTGACGGTTAGTTCAGGCATTTTTTCTGGCTCAGAAAAATGTGCAGTGTATGGTACTGATGCAGTATTTTTACCCTCTCAGCTTGCCGTTGCACCGCTTGATTATGTTGCCTTGGGTCATCTCCATCGGTTTCAAGACTTAAATCTAGGTGGTATTCCAGTGGTGTATGCGGGCTCCATAGAGCGGGTAGATTTCGGTGAACGTAAAGAAGAAAAAGGGTTTGTTTCTATTGAAATAGCAAGAGGCTCTGATGGTAAGAGAAAAACTACCTATGAGTTTCACGTCTTGCCAACACGACGCATGCTTCAAATAGATGTTACTTTAGATCATTTAAAAGATCAGACCGAGCAGCTTTTAACAGCGATTGAGCAGCATATGCTGGATGACGCGATTGTAAAAATTGTGTATCACCTACCAGTTGGTGCTCAGGATCGTGTTGATCTCTCTGTCGTGCTTCGTGCTTGCCAAAAAGCTATGTATGTAGTTGGCGTTATTCCAGTTCATCAAATTGCTCCACGCGAGCGGCGAGCAGCACTTAAAATTGATATGGATTTTACTACCTTACTTAACCGCTATTTTGAAACAAAAAATCTTTCTGCTGAGGAAAAAACAGCTTTGATGGATAAAGCATTTATGTTGCAGTATGAGCTTGAAGCAAAAACTACTGAGCAGGAATCCTAGTAGAAAAAAAATTAATGCCTCTTTTTCGGCGGCAGTGTTTTTTTCATGCCCTTATAATTAAAACATGATGATAAAAAAACATGCGTACTATAATTGAGGGAACTAATGATAACTGCTGAAATGAAAGAAGAATATTATCAGGCTTTAATTGATAAAAACGCATCTTATGAAGGTATGTTTTTTGTTGGCGTTACCACTACTGGTGTATTTTGTCGGCCGATATGTCCTGCCCGAAAACCAAAATTTGAGCATTGTGAATTTTATACAACTGTGCAGGAGGCATTGCTTGCTTCGTTCAGACCATGCAAGCGATGTCGGCCGTTGTCTCATCCTCAGCAAGTTTCTCCATTGATTCAAGCACTCGTATCGGCTGTTGAGGAAAACCCTGAAAAGCGATGGACTGTCCAAGATTTTCAAACATTATCTGTGGATGCATCAACAGCGCGTCGACACTTTCAAAAGCGTTTTGGGATGACATTTGTTGCATATGCACGAGCACGGCGAATGGGATTGGCTATGAAGCAAATAAGAGCAGGTGATGCAATAATCGAAGCACAATTTTCAACAGGATATGAATCAAGTAGTGGTTTTAGGGATGCATTTTCTAGGATTATGGGTGCTGCTCCAACAAAATTAGGTCATGCTATTATTTTAAAGGCATCATGGCTTGACTCTCCTCTTGGTCCTATGCTTGCAATAGCAGATGAGGAATATTTGTATCTTTTGGAGTTTGTTGACCGGCGTGGTTTAGAGCGTGAAATTCAGCGTATGCGTCAGCGAATGAAAGCTGCAATTATTCCAGGGGCAACAAAACCAATTGCTTTAATTGAGCAAGAGTTGAAGGCGTATTTTGCAGGTGAAAGCTTTTCTTTTAAAGCGCCTTTGTGTATGAAAGGATCGTTTTTTCAGCAAAGTGTTTGGATAGAGCTGCAGAAAATACCGTATGGTGAAACGCGATCATACCGTGATCTAGCGATAGTATTACAAAAGCCAACTGCTTTTCGTGCTGTTGCGTTAGCAAATGGAGCAAATCAATTTGCGATTGTAATTCCATGTCATCGTGTAATAAAAGCAAATGGAGATTTGTGTGGCTATGGTGGTGGTATTATGCGTAAGAAATGGTTACTTGAGCATGAGAAGAAGCATAAAGAGTTAGGTCTTGTAGAATGATTATTTTAAGCATATAATTTTTGTACATTCGTTTTTCTTGACATAGGTAATGGAGCTTGTTACGATTTGCCATGAAAAAGTTTTTACCTAGGTGATAATAAATCCCTAAATGAACAGTACGTCAAGTACTGTTCGCCCCCCCCAACCCTCCAGCTTGTCCTAAGTTGGAGGGCCTTTTTTTGTAGCTACTTGTTTTTTCCCAAATAAAGTACATTGCTTAATGCTCCCATGCAAATATGACTATTTATTACATAGCATGGGCGTATGGCATAACATGTTGCTTTGTAGTGGTGTGCATAAGGAGTTTGATCGACGAATGAATGTTCTGGCGCACTAACAAGAGCATACGGCTTGCGGCGCAAAAAGCGTCCATGCTCGAATTTATAGATAGCATAGGAATGCAAGCGGGGATCGGCAATAGGGTGCCAGGCAAGCTGAATGGCATTGCCAAGCTTAGTGCCACAAAGCTTGGTTGCTCGTGGCACATCAAAAGTACTTGGTTTGGCTGCTTTAGGTAGTGGTGGAACAAGACTGCGCGGGCGTTTGCCACACCCGGTAAAGCATAATAAAGAAGCTAAGAGAAATAGCGGGTGCATACAGTTAGCGTGAATGCATAAATATCAGTGCAAATTCTCCAGCCGCTTTACGTACATCTGCTATATGTTGGTCGCTAAATTGCATTGTTTGTAGAATACTTTCATAAGTATCTGTGTACGCGCCTTTAATGTATGAAGCACATTGTACAGCAAAGGGCTTTACATCGGTCATAGCGAGTTTGTCCAAGAAGTTTTCTTTAAGCAAAAATAAAAATATAGTTTGATCAACAAAGGAGTATGTTTCGTGCTCTGGCTGCTTAAGAAGCTCAATAGCACGTTTGCCGCGGTCAATAGAGCGTTGGCTTACTTTATCAAGTTCTGATCCAAATTGTTCAAATGCTAGAAGCTCATTGTATTGAGCAAGCTCCAGTTTTAATGAACCAGCAACTTTTTTAATTGCTTTAGTTTGCGCCGCGCCGCTTACACGTGATACTGAAAGCCCAATATTTATTGCGGGGCGGATGCCCGCATTAAATAATTGCGTATCTAGTACAATCTGGCCATCCGTAATCGAAATCAAATTGGTTGGAATATACGCCGAAATATCATCACCTTGTGTTTGTACTATGGGAAGGGCTGTAAGAGAGCCGCCGCCATACTCAGGTAGTACTTTTCCTGCACGTTCAAGCAAGCGTGAATGAATATAAAAAATATCGCCAGGGTACGCTTCACGTCCAGGTGGTCGACGCAATAAGAGGGAGAGTTCGCGATAAGCAATAGCATGGTTACTTAAATCATCATAAATAACCAGAGCGTCCTGCCCTCGACGCATAAAAAATTCACCGATAGTGCAGCCTGTGTAAGGAGAAAGGTATTGATTTAGTGCCGTCTCATTTGCATCGGCATCAACAATAATCGTGTATTCCATAGCACCGTAAGATTCAAGCTCTTGAATCATGCGTGCCGTATGTGCTTGTTTATGCCCAATAGCAACATAAATGCAGATAACATTTTTATTTTTTTGATGCAAAATTGTGTCAAGCACGATAGTTGTTTTACCTGTGCTACGATTACCGATAAGTAGTTCTCGCTGGCCTTTGCCTATAGGAATAAGAGCATCAATAGCTGTAATGCCTGTTTCAAGTGACTCATGAATTGGTTGGCGTTCGGTAATGCCAGGAGCTAGACGTTCTATTGGCTCGAAGTTCAGGCCTTCTAGGGGGCCAAGTTGGTCTACCGGTTTTCCTACGGCATTAATAACACGGCCGATAAGCTCTTCGCCCACGGGTACTTTTAATACTTTTCCTGTCCGCTTGACCACTTCTTGTTCAATAACACTGGTTTGGGATTCGAGCAAAATAACTGAAACAAAATCTTCATCTAAGTCCAGAATAATGCCACGTGTTCCTGATTCAAATATAACAATTTCACCAAAAACAGCATTGTTGAGGCCGTGTACTTTGCAAATGCCATCACCAATCTTTATAACAATCCCTACCTCTTCGAATGATCCATATTCGTCAGGATGAAGGCTTTTTTCAAGGAGGCTGATGATATCTGTTTCTTTTTCAATCATGGCTATACCTGCTGAAGCAAATGTTGCTTGATGTGCAACAAGGTTTTTCTAACGGAGCGTTCCCACATTCTATCATCACATACAATGCGAATACCGCTGATAAGCTCTGTTTTTTCAAAAAAGGTTATAGCTACGTTTGTAGCTTTGACTTCTTGTTTGATAAAGTGCAGGATAGTATTTTTTTGCGCTTCTTGTAAAGGATGAGAGGTGTAAACGTGGCAATTGACACAATTTATGCTGCGAGCATGTAGCTCTTCTAGGTGTTGAGCAATCGGAATAAATAATTGAGTACGGTGTTCCTGCAACAAATTTGCTACCAGCGGTTGTAACGATTGATTAACCCCGCATCGGTTAACAATAGTATGTGCATATTCTTGCGCCTGATTTTTTGCAATATTGCCTGCAACAACAGTTAGCAACAGTTCCTTATGGTCAGAAAAAAAGGTAGCTAATGTATGTAGTTGGGGAACTAAGGTAGGAGGAAGGCTGAAATTATTAATTTTATAGAGCGTTTTTGCGTACCGTTTTGCAAGCACTTCACGAAGAGCATTCATAGCGTTTGCTCCGGCATTTTAGTGGTAGACAAATTGTTAATAATATCCTCAAGATGGTCGCTGCCATTATGTTGCTGTGCTAAAGTAGTTTCAGCTTTTTCGATTGCCTGAGGAATGATAGCAGTTATACTTTGGCTTAAAAAAAGCTGTTCTTGCTGCTTTGTTTGTTTAGTTTTTAGGTTTTTTGCGCGTTCTAGAGATGCTTCTTGAGCATTGTTTCTTTCATTAATAATTGCTGTGTGCCAACGTTGTACGTTTTGTTCAAGTACAATAAGTAATTGATGCTGGTCGTGGAGTTGGTTTTCAATTTTTTGTTTTGCTATCATGGCAAGTTTGTCTTTATTTACCAGCTCTGTTAATGTATTTTGCTCTTGCTTCATAGCATCATGTAGCCAGGGCAAAACGTATTGTTGTGCTAGTTGATAGCATTTATAGCAAAGCAAACAAAATACAGCCCAGCGAAATAAAACTAGTGAAGAAACCGTTTCACTTGGCATGAGAGACCTTCTCAATGACGACCTTTGTTGCTTTTTCGATCATTTCTTGGACATAAGTGTCACTTATCGGCTTTTCTTCAAATAAAGGTTGCTCGACAGCGGTAATTGGAGGAGGTTGATAAGCATGTTTAATATGATTTTTAAAGGACGCTAGTCGATCATGCTTACTTTGTATAAGCAGTTGTTCTTGGCGTCCTTTGTAGCCAAGAATAGTATTAAGTGTTTGGCGGGCTGCTTGCTTTTGTTGAATAGCTTGCATGAATGGTTTAAGTAAAAATTTACTCAGTACAACGGAGCAAAGAGCAAAGTTGGCTATTTGAACTATGAACGTTGCATTAATCTGCATTGGGCAAACCCCGTTATTTTTTAGCTTAATACTAGGATCAGCGATATAAGCAAGCAGTAAATTGCCACAGCTTCAGCAAAGAAGAGAGGCATCATCATTACTTTCATGATCGATCCAGCGCTTTCAGGTCGTTTCCCTACGCTTTCACAGGCTTTACCCCCGATAAAACCAAGTCCCAATGCAGGACCAAGTGCACCAAGTCCCATACATACACCAGCAGCAACATATGCTGCTATTTTTGCAGATTCTAATTCAGCCATGAGCTTCTCCTCAGTTAGCGTTATTTTAAGTCAGTATAGACTTTTTATGGGCAAAATAAATACATTCTGCTTTTTAGTATTAAACAGCAGCGTGAGATACGCCGAGTGTCGCTTGTTGGTGTATCTTTTGTCCGAGTTGTTCAATAAACAGGGCAATTTGTTCCAAGTGCTCATTCTGTTTTTGTATGTTTTGTTCAAATTCATCATTGCAGTTAAGCGTGAGAACAGGCACCTGTTTTATGCTAGAGCAAGGCTCTTTTTGATGCACAAGCCAGTCATCATGCTTATCATGCAAGGATTGTAGGTAGCTTTTAGAGATTCCATTTTCTTCTGAGCGGCTACGTTTTTGAATGCGGCTGTAGGCAATATCAGGGTCTACGCGTAAATAGATAAAGCCATTTGGCTTGGGAGCATGGTTGCTTTCTACCAGCCAGGCAAACCAATCTTTATAAATATTCCACTCTAGGGGGGTCATGAAGCCTGCCTCAAAGCAGTTTTTAGCAAAACAAAAGCGGTCGCAGTAGACCGACCGTTCAAGAATAAAGGGCCCGTTTCCTTCGTGCTGTGCGATGTGTTCCATAATGCTTTGAATACGTGTTAAAAAAGCATAAGATTGGAAAGTGTACGCCCAGCGAGGGGTATCTTTATAAAAAAGATCTAATAAATTTTCATCATGAGCGACGGTTTGCCATTTATCAGTAGGTTCGGCAATAATGCTAACCGGTAGTTGTTCTTGAATTAACCGTAGTAAGGTTGACTTGCCCGCTCCGATGTTTCCTTCCAGGACAATTAATTTTTTTGTTTGCATATGAATAACCGTATGTTTGTATATTTGAATTTTTTTAAAGATTCACTGTCTGCATTGTACCATGCGTTTTTGGTTAATTGTAGCCTTGACAAACATGCATTTTTCAATTGTTTGTAAAAAAGCAAAAAGGATGCTGGAAGAAAAGCAAATTTGACAGAATAGGCTGTTTATTTTATGTTTTCTTGTCTTGACATTTACTACTGAGTTTTTTGTTTCAGTAAGTAATAAAGCTTATTTTAGCTAATAGTTGATCTAAATAAGCTGACTGAGCCTGCGTCTTTTACTAGGATTTGAATATTTATGAGACCGCTGTTATTACAGTTATTTTTGTGGTTTATATTCTCTGGAGTAGCTTCTATATCAGCTGCTGATCAGTACTACTTTGATACGTTTGGGGATGACTCAACAATTAATTTTGATGATTTACCAGAGATTGATGCTAGTCAGGTACAACTGCGTGTAGCGTCTGATTTTATAGCTAATAATGTCTTGGCGCATATCAAAGAACCATTATGGAAAAGTACTATTGCGCCAGAGGGGCGTGATATGTTGTATCTGCTACCTCAAAAAATTACGGCTATAGAATATGGAGGTATTTCAGCTAAATTCTTCTTTAATATGACCAACCGTATGAAGATGACCGTCGACGATATGCTTGCTTTGCCTGATGTAACGCAAGCTGAAATTCGTGAATTGATTGATGCCATGATTCCTCCTGGTACTAGTCCAGAAGTTTTTCAACAGCTTATTCCTTTGTTCCAAAAAATTACTATCCAGGAGCGTAAAGCTGGTGCTTTATTCCAGGGGGGTTTTGTAAAAGGTCCCTTTATTTTACAAGCAACGACTTCATTACAGTTGGGGGAGCGCAATTTTTGGCTTAGCAAATATGATCAAGCCGTTATAGCAGCGTTATTCCCAGGTCAAGAAGGTGATAAAAAAGAATTTTATAAACTTGCTGTAGGGTTTGGTGATACACGTATCAAATTTGGGCTTAATACCTTGAATATGACCAGCTTTCAAAATGATATAGGGTTTAGTTGTATTATTCCCACCAGCCGCTTAACCCAATCTGAGAAAATTAATTTAGGCCTCGCTCAACCTGTCTTTGATGATGGGGGGCCCGCAGCGCTGCAATCTGAAGCAATTCGCTCACTGAAAGCAGTCCGCGATTATTTGTTAAATCCCCGTTTAGGTAATGATGGACACTTTGCGGTAGGATGTTATGCTGAGCAAAAAATCGGGCTATTTCATGATTTTATGCAACTTTGGATTGGTGCTTCGTACGATTTGTTTCTACCAAGTAATGAAGAGCGTTTGTATATGTTTAAACAGACATTAACGCCAGCCGATATGGCTGCTATCACCGCTCCGGTTGTACCGGATCCTGTGGTTACCGCACAAAATAATAAAACGGTTACTGAATTTATGCGCCAGTATATTTTACCATCTTCTTTTAAAGTGACGGTGCTCCCTGGTGATGTTACTAATGCGGTTATTGCTTTGACGGTTGATTGGAACAAACGATGGCGTAGTACTTGGGGATACGATTTTTATGCACAGCGCAAAACGATGATTCAAAGTATTCATGATACCACGGTAAGTTTGAATGATTTGCGTATTGATGAAGATGTTTCTGCTGATAATGAAAGCGTGTATGCGTATCAGCATAAGCTCTTTTCTGAAACACTATATCGAAAGCACACTAAGCATTGTGACTATGGTTTTGGGCTCGGAAGCGATATGACTGTTTCAAGCAAGCGTATTGGTGAAGACTGGACTGTTTATTTGAAATGTGCCGTAACCTTCTAGAATGAAGATTAGAGATTATTGTTAAAATCAAGATAGAAAATAATAGAAAGTAAGGAGTTATTTATGAATTATTCACATAAGCTGGCCTTGTTATGTACGGGCGTATTGTATTGTTCATCAATAATTGCAGGGGCGCCTTATATTCAGGCTCAGCAAGGGGTACAAGAAGCAAGGCAAGCTTCTGTGGTGCTTAAACATGAAAGCATGAAGACAATTAATACTGTTTTTGGTAGTAATCCATTGATTATGGTTTCAATTATTAAGGCTTCACGTACAGCAGGTAAAACCTTGCGTGATTTTGCCAAGTTGCAAGAACCTGATGTGGTAAAAAGCTTGAATGAGATAATAAAACCGGTAGAATCATTCCTTGGTATGATTGAAGGGCCAGTTGGCGGCTTTATTGAGCCATTGATTAACGAAAGTTTTGGTGCAGAAGCAAGTGCCA
>CAIKAH010000035.1 GCA_903825355.1 uncultured bacterium
CCCCACACATACAAAAAATAAAAAGCCATTCTCGAGCCCCTTCTAAAAAACCAAAAAAGGCCAGAAAGAAAAAGCAGGGCAGTAGCAGTTCGCCGCACGTTATTAGGCCTGCTCTTGATTTAAATAAAGTCTATAAAGATATCTCTTCTTACGTTCTTATTAATGTTCCTGAAACCGCTCAGATTAAAAAAATCCCCCTGCAATCATTATATCAATCTGATCAAGAAAAGCTGCGGTTTGTGTTTATTGTTCCTTCATTTAATAATGCAGCGTGGTATAAAAAAAATCTAACATCCATATTTAGCCAAAAATACTCGCATTATCATGTTATCTACATTGATGATGCATCTACTGATGGTACAGCTGAACTAGTAGAACGTTTTGTGAAGGAGAAGGGCATGGAAAAACGTTTTACATTGATACAAAATAAAAATCGTAAATATATGGCTTATAATCGCTATATGGCGGTTCATTTATGCGCTGGTACTGATATATGTATTGCTCTGGATGGTGATGACTGGTTGAAAAATGAGCAAGTTCTTTCTTGCTACAATAAGGTGTATAAAGATAAAAACGTATGGATGACCTATGGATCATATATTAATTTTCCATCAGGTGAAAAAAGATCATATTCTGCTCCTATTGCAGGTAATATTATTGAAGAAAATAAAATTCGTAGTGCTCCGTGGAAAACGTCACACTTAAAGACTTTTTACGCTTGGCTATTCCAGCAAATTAATGAAGAACACTTTAAGTATCAGGGTAGCTTTCTTGATGGGGCTACTGATATTGCCATGATGTTTCCTATGTTAGAGATGGCTGGATTTTACAGTAAATTTATTGCTACAAAAACATATGTTTATAATCGTACTGGTTTCTCATCAGAAGTTCGAACTGACATTGATAGAGATAGAAAAGAAAAAGAACATTTCTTACGAGCGCAACCGCCATTTCAACCGATTTATATCGGCCAAAAGTAGGCTATTCTTTGTAAGCGCTCATTTCAATGAAGAAGCTAATATTGAAAATATAAAGTTACTATAGCTAACAAGAAAAGAGCCGCTATGATGAAGAGAGCCAAGAGATACATGAATATTTGCTTGTTTTTAAGCATGGTTTTTTTCGTGAGTAGTAGTGCACTTTTCTCAAAACCTAGTGGCAGAAAAAATTCTGCGCATGTACTTGTTTTATATGTAGCAAAAGGTAACGGTGGCGTAAAAACACATTGTTTTTACATGTGTAAAATGTTAAAAAATATGGGCCTTAATCCTATAATTGTTATGAATAAAGAAGAAGCAGCAGCGGATCCGGATTTTGTCAGTCGCATTCAAGGAAAGTGTATTCTTTATAAAAGCCCTAAACATAAGCACAATTCCTTAACCCAGGCTGAAATTAAAAAAACGAAACATTTTATTCATTTTTTAGATAAAGTGTGTTTTAAGCATAACGTTCAATTAATACATGCTAACTGGGAATGTGATTTACCCGCACTTAAGGTTATTAAGAAAAAAAGGCCAGTTAAAATTGTTTACACTAATCATAGTGATGCCGCTAAATGGCAAGACAGCCATACTTGTTGTGATGCAGTTATCTCTGTTAGCTATTTAGCAACGGAGAGGCTTGCTTCTGAGTATTTCCGTAAAAAAATAAAATTTTACGATGGACAGCCAGCTTTTGATGAGCGACCATATATTAATTTTAAAGATAGTCGTTCAAAAAGAGAATTTTTTAAAGCTTGTTTCAATATTGATATAGGCGATCGGCTAGTTTGTAGTATTGTGGCTAATTTTTACGATTGTAAAAATCAGACAATTGCAATTCAAGCATTTTCAGAATTAATAAAGAAGCATAATGTTCCTGTATGCCTCATGTTAGCTGGCGCTGGAAAAGCACTTGGTACTTGCTCTAGATTAGCGGTTGAATTGGCAGTTTTTAATAAAGATGTGTATTTTTTAGGGTATATAGATGACCCCAAATCTCTTATGTATCATAGCGATATAATTTTAAGTTCAAGCAGGATGGAGTCTTTTGGTATTAGCTTAATCGAGGCCAGCGCTTTAAAAAAACCGATTATTGCAACGTATGGTACAGGTGCAACGAGGTTGATTATAAATAATGAAACAGGATTGCTGTTTCATTGGAATGATAGTGCTGAATTAGTCAATTGTATGCTGACATATATTCATGATAAAGGTACCCGTGAACGCTGTGCCGAACGGTGTCATCAGTATGTACATGATAACTTTACTTATGCGCATGGCATTAAGAAATTAATGCGTATTTATCAGGATATAGGTTTTGCTGGGTGAAGAGCATTTTTAGCATCAATAAATAATGGCAAGAAATCATCGTGCACGCTGTTGTTCTTGTGTCCGATTAATGCCACGACATTCATTCGCATCCCTGCTTTAAAGGATTTTAAGAGAACGTCGGTTGAGAGAGCATTCATGTGTTTGTTGTTGCACTCATCTTGAACCAGATTAAGGGGAAAATTTACTATTTTTGAGTGCTCATAGCAGAGGCCAAACGGTTTTTGTGGCGGTAGCTTACTCCAGCCTCCTTCAAAAGAATTGGGAGCTTTGTAAGACATGGATTGAATAGCATGAAGAACGTGTAGTTTGCGGTACACGGTCATATCAACGGTATGGTGATATCCCCACGGATTCTTACTATTCTTAAAGGACCATTTTAAAACACCATTCTCTGCTCGCTCAAAATGTGGCTGTGGAACTTTTTTATTATTCTGAATGTAGTGATGCGTGATGTTTTTTCCGAGCCGCAAATAAAAACCAAGCGCATTTGTGGTTCTTAAACGATTAATGCAATCGCTAATATTAATAGCATTGCAGATCACAATATCATCAGTAGCAAAAACAATATACTTTTGTGTAGATTGGTGCTCCACAATATCACATAAAATAGATTTAAAATTGGTTGCTGCAGTGGAGTTATCTTGGCGCACAAATATTGCCTTGCTAAATTCCTTTTTCACGTGCTGGTAGGCTTCTTCATAAGCCTCATTACTCGATCGGTACTCTATGAAAATATCTTTAATGCCAGTTACGTGAAGAGCGACAGATTCGAGCAAAGCTGTCAGTTGTAAGGGGCGATCATAAGAAAAAACAATAAGGTCTGCTTGCTCAATGGTTTGATTAGCCTCTGCTGACAGTGCAAAAAATAAGCCAAGCATTAGTAACAAGTAGGTGTATAGTTTTTGTTTAAACATCTGAGAATGCCTCTGGCCGTGTGATTTTCTCTAAAAATGCTTGTTTGCAGTTTTGAATCAGAGATGACCAATAATCCATAAAAAGTTTTTCTATGGCATATGTTTTAGTGCATATTTCATTATATTTTTTTTCTAAGGAAGCTGGTGAGATTTCGTTCCAGTCTTGTAAAATGATTACGGGTAGTCCTTCGTATAAAGGGTCCAGCGTTGATGTTTTTACAACCGGAATAGAGCCAACGAGGAGAGCTTCCCACGTCCTATGACAATCAAGTCCATTCCCAAAAGGGCTTAAGGTGTAACGATGTTGGGCCATTTCTATTAGATAAGGAGCAAGTTCTCTTCGTGGTGCCAGCGTAACAAAAGGCTGCTTTTTTAGTGCATGATACAGTTTTTTCCGTACCGGATTAGTTTCAGGAGAGATATTAACATAGAGTTTTGGCATCTGTTTTAAATCTTTACGAATACTTAAAGAATCTAGAACCTTGTCAAAAATATGTGTGTTGCCATGCTTCCACTTAGCATTTGCTAATCCAATAGGGATAGGATGGAATTTAGGATGCGTCTTAGTATCGCAATTTTGCCCAAACCACTTAATAATGCGTGAATCATCCAGGTAAGATTTGTATGCTCCTGGTGCAGGCATATCACCATTATGAGAAATCAGAATAATAGGATGTTGAATGCGAGGAAAAATATGTTGAAAAAAATAACCTACATAATCCACTTCAATATAGATAATACTACCAGCAGCGACAGTTTCAGGACTAAATGAGCCTGAAGCTCCTTCTACTTTATAGTCTGCACAATCTCTAAAATTATTGCCGGCTATGTAACGGCGCTGTTGGGCTAAGGTATGGCTAGCCATACAAGATAGCGCTACGGTAATCAACATCATTTTGATATTCATTATTATGCTCCTCTAGATCAGTGGAACTACTCTTTCGGGGGATAGATAAAAAACGCTCTGTTTTTTTTGAGTGGATATGAAGATTGTTGATGCGAAACGATTTTCCTTCAAAAATCATATATGGCATTTTACGACCTAGTTCATCTATTCTCCACTGAAATTTTAAATGTGACGGGTTGAAGAGGCAGCGCTCATTAATAAAACCTATTTGGTTAGGATCATAAATAATGCCTCCTAAATACTGTCCTAATGCTGCGCCGTCAAACACAGAATTAAATAAAGATATATTTTTACTATAGAGCTTTGGGTCGACCGGGGTGTGTCCCATAGAGCTTTTTAGGGGATGCTTTTTTTGATAGTTATTCATAATAATGGGAAGGCTATCAATGATAGTTGTGGGGGCATTTTTTCTCAAAATAGCTAGTACTTCCATATCCCATTTGCCTTGAGCGGCATATTGTAAAAAACACTTGCTTAAAGGGTTTAGGCTGGTGCTTTTTGATGCATAAACAATGGATGGGATGCAACGATCATCGTTATCGAAGACCGCAGCGATACCAGAGTAGTGGGTTTTGAAAGTGGGCAGCAAAGTAGCTAAGTCCGCATAAAGCATTACATCGGTTTCTATATGGAAAACATGCTGCTGATTGTATTGCTGCATATAATCTTCTAAGTAAAAAAAACGTTCACAGGCATAAAACCAAAAATTTTTATCAAGTTTGATAGGCACACGTTTGTGTTTGTTAATGCGGCTTTTTTTGTTATATGCAGATCTATATGTGCTTTTGTATGTCCAGTGTTGGTTAATGCAATGACTTCTCAGTAGTCTTTGCATGAGTGTGGACTGAATGTAAAATTGCTTGTGCGCCTCTGTTTTAGTGAGTTGCTCAACGGCAATTTTAGTAATATGCAGATTTTGATTTTCATCATATTTGTTCAGTGCTTCTTGGTTAGCCAAGAGAACAATTTCACATGTAGGATTAAAGAGGCGTGCTTGAAAAAGAGTATCCGAGATGTACGTTGGTAGTTTTTCGCCTAAATGAACAAGTACTATCGAGTGAGATGCTGCTGTGCCAGTAAAAAAGCTTATTACAAGCAATATTGAAATATAATATTTCATAATAATCCCCCTTTCATGTTTAGCCAGGTATTATGCAAATAATATGGCTAGAGCGGCAATGCGAAGTCAAGAAAGGCAGATTGTGTTAATGAATAGAACGTAGAGAGTGTTTATTTTAGAGCTTATCCGAATATTAATTTGATATAAAAATCCTTATGGGGATCTCCAAAATCCGCTACGATAGCGGGTGATCAAAAAAAGGAGATCCCCGTGAATAGAAATTTAACAGAAAAAATCTGGAATGTCGTTGCATCCATCTTTCAAACAGTAAAATCAAATCGTGGACGACCTCAACACAGCCCCAAAAAAGCATTTTTTGGCATCTTGTTTGTTCTGGAAAATGGTATCAAGTGGCGTTGTTTGCCACGTTACTATGGTGCAAAATCAACCGTGCACGGCAAATATATGAGGTGGCTCAAGAATGGAATGATTCAAAAGGCGTTTGAGATGATAAGAAACTTGTATCTTGCAAACAGTAGCTCTTTTGATAACTGGTATGCCACTGATACATCATCAT
Source organism: uncultured bacterium (assembly GCA_903825355.1). Taxonomy (GTDB): domain Bacteria; phylum Babelota; class Babeliae; order Babelales; family RVW-14; genus CAIKAH01. Next base: position 5,771 of record CAIKAH010000035.1, read on the forward strand.
GTAAGGCACCGTATGCTATTTTTCTGGAAAAACCCTACTGATCGATCTAAACGTGGAGTAAAGAAAAACATGTTGTGCGATTCGCGAGGAGCCCCACTGGTGTTGACTATTGCTCCAGCAAATCAACATGATTCTAAGACACTTTTAGAATTGCTTGATTTGGCCAAGGTATTTACAAGGGACGTGCTGGCAATTGTTGCTGCTGATAGCGCGTATGACTCAAAAAAATTAAACCGATCCGCAGCTGGTCGAGGCTTTGTACTGCATACAGCAACAAATAAACGGAGACGAAAGCACTACGAAATTATCAAACCAAAAGGCCGATGGATTGTTGAAGTATGTCACAGCTGGCTGAATAATTTTAGATCTGTAAAAACCTGTTATGCAAAGACGGCTCCATCCTTTTTAGGAATGTTACTTTTAGCTGCTACAATAAGGCTTTTTCAAATGACCTGATTTTCCGGATAAGCTCTAAATCAGTTTTAAGCTGCGAAATATAAAATCCCAATCTTCATCTCTGCCATGCTCGCGGGTAGATTCTACAACTGTTCTCGTAAGGAACGGAAATCGGCGTACTTTTTTTACGAGCAGTGGAAACTCCTGTACGCCAGGCAGGTTCCATGGCTGCTGCATATGCTCAGTCTTGGTTGGTGCAATCAGTGAAAAGCTCTTTTGTGGAAATAACTTTTTTAACAATTGATATAATGTTGCAGCTTCTGTTTTGGTGAGATGTGTGCGGAAAAAAAATATGTGTTTAGCTTCTTGAATAGTTTTATAAAAACGTTCAATGCGGCGTTGATATTTCGCTGCTACTGTATCGTAATTATCTAAATTACTACCTTTGAAATCGTGGTAAAAAATGCATTTTGTTATCTGGTTTTCAACGATAGCTAATGCTGTGGAATTAGATGTATGGGTGGGTTTTTCCCATGATTGGAACGAGCTTTTTGTATACAACAGTTTTTTGTCTAGAAAACTGTTGAATTTGTTTGTGAGCAGCATGCAGATCCCATCAAAGGGGGTTTCTATAAAATCAAAAGGGTAATAGGCTTTTGAAAGATTATGTCGTTTAAAATTGAGTGCAGGGCTACACATTTTACCTAAGCTGATACAGGTGGTACCTGGCGATGCGGTCTGTGATGCTTGTTTTGAGCTAAAGGGTAAAAAGCTGAGCAAGAGCCCGCAGAAAATAACCTTAAACATAACCACTCCCCAATTGTAGTTTTGTACTTCTGCTATATTCTAACCAGCAGGAGCGACGTTATGAAGAAATTATTATTATCATTAGTATTATTTGCAGTTGTATTTGTAGCTATGCTTTCATGCAAGCATTCGCAGAACTCTTTTTTGCAGCGAGTGTGCGTGACGGTGTATCAACGGACGGTTACTGCTTTTAATCAATATAATCGGGGAAAACAAGCGCCGTTCACTGATAAAATTATCAACATAGTGCCGGCAGAAGAGCTTTTTGAAACACAGTTGAAAAACTATATTCCTGCGTGTAAACATCATATGGTGGTGGTGATTCCCTCCTACAATAATGCGCAGTGGTATGAGCGAAATTTGGCATCGGTGTTTGGGCAGGATTATGACAATTTTTCTGTGGTGTACACTGATGATGCCTCGCCAGATGGTACAGGGTTGTTGGTAAAAAAATATATTGAGCAGGTTAAACGTAAAATAGATATAAAATTAACGATCAATCAGGCTAATCAGGGTGCCTGTGCCAATTTGTACACCATAATTCATGCATTAAATCCAGACAGTATAGTCATAACCCTTGATGGTGATGACTGGTTGGCAACGCCATCAGTGCTTTCTTTGATTAATAAAGTGTACAACAAATATGATGTGCTCATGACGTACGGTACGTATCAGCGCTATCCTTATATCGGCAAGCCGGCTGAATACTGTAAAGCGCTTCCTTCTTATGTAATTGAGCAAAATAGCTTTCGTGCATCCCCCTGGGTTACATCACAATTAAGAACGTTTAAGGCGGGTCTTTTTCAACGTATCCAAAAAGAAGATTTACGTTGCCAGGGGACATTTTACCAAATGGCTTCGGACTTGGCATTTATGTTTCCGATGCTCGAGATGGCAGGAAAGCGATCATTGTTTATTCCAGATGTGCTTTATATTTATAATTATGCTACGCCAATCAATGATGCAAAAGTAAATTACCAACTACAGAACCAGCTTGCCACGCACATTCGCTCTAAAGAAAAGTATCAGATTTTAGACTCTATGAATGCGCCCACTCCATAAAGAAAGATCCTGCATCAGGTAATAAACTAGAGGGATTTGCTTTGACCACTTCGCGTTCGGTGACCATTTGCAATGACCACTTATCCCAGGAATTATTACCGATTTGAGCAGTGATACCATTAATAGTTGCTTTGCATCCCCACAAATAGGCTGTGCCAAAGTTACTTAAGGGTAAAACGCCATTTAAAAAAGGAGCTTCTACAATCCATTCAGCAGAGGATCGTTTTGCTGATACTAATTTGGTATAAGAAATAGGGACAGCAAAAGTAACACTTCTGGTATGATTGATTATGTTGAGACGAAATACTCCTTTCCCTGTGTAGGTTACTGATGCACTGATAACATTCCCCGGCTCTACCGGGAACCCGACAATTTCATAACTGCTACGAGGGTACATCTCAAACCAGGCATAATGTTGCTGTTGCCCATCTACCATATCATGAGCAGTACCAATTTGTTCGACCGTGGGGCTGGTGAATCCATCAATGCCAACCCAATAAGCAGCGTATGCATTGGTAGTACCCGTAACCGTAGGCACCACCCACGAGCCTGCAACATAGTTTACACTGTTTTTTTTAGGATTATGTAAGTTACTTACCCCAACAAATCCTCCCCAGTTAGTACTAGTATCTTCACTTGCTGCGCGTGTTTTACTCGTGGGGTTAGGGCCTGGAAGATGCGGATGCAGAAAAGTATGTGCTCGTGATGCTCTGGGCTTTAATGTACACTGGATCGCTTTGTAATTATTACTCATGGGTGCAAGGGCATTGTTACAGAGAACAATCATCAGCAAAGGTACATACTTCAATACGGTTAAGCTCATGTGTTCTCCTCTTGCACAACAGAATGATTTAATAATCATATAGTTGTGCAGATGTAACATGGGCAAAAAAACGAAGTCAATACTGCGTTTATATCTCTCTAATGTTTGCTGATCTCTTCAAAATCATCGAAGTGGAATTTCTCGTTGCCCACAAGATGGTAATTTTCGTGCCCTTTTCCCAGCAGCGCAATAATACTATCAGGCTGCGCAAGACGTGCTGCAAAAGCAATTGCTTCTCGTCTGTTGGGAATAACGTGGATAGTCGTGCTGGTGTCAGAAGGAATCCCAGCGAGTATCTGTGCTATAATATCCTGGCTATCTTCAGTGCGTGGATTATCATCTGTAATAATTGCCTTATTTCCTAACACACTTGCAAGTGCGCCCATTACCGGACGTTTTGTTTTGTCGCGATCTCCTCCGCAGCCAATAACAACAATAAGGTCGCTTGTAAATGGTCGTAATGTTTTTAACACGGCCTCTACAGATGAAGGATTATGTGCATAGTCAACAAAGCATAATGCACCGTTCTTGAGTACATGACGTTGCAGCCTGCCAGGGACGCCTGGAAATGAATCAATCCCTCGGGTAATATCAGAATATGATAAACCAAGATGTAATCCAATTAAGCTAGCCATTCCAATATTGTAGCAGTTGAATACGCCGAAAAGTTGTTTGCAGGTAATGAAAACCGGCGGACGGTGTTCTAGTACTATTTCAATTCCATCGCACGAAGCGTGATGAATATTCATGCTGTAGTGGCTATTATCGCTAGCCTCCTCTTGCCCATAGGAATAAACAGTAGCTCCTGTTATATGCGCAGATTGCTGTGCTGCTGCAAGAGCTTGCGCGCTCCATTCATTGTCGGCATTAACGACGATGGTTGATTGTTTACTGGTTTGCAAAAAAAGTTGTGTTTTCGCTGCAAAATAATTATCCATGGTGTGATAAAAATCAAGATGGTCAGCTGCAAGATTAGAAAAACCAACAGCTGTAAAGGTAATACCATGAACGCGGCTAAGACTAAGCGCATGTGATGATACTTCCATTACCACATGGGTAACGCCTTCTTGAACACACCGCGCAAAAAACATATGCAAAAAATCAGCTTCGGGTGTTGTGTGGCTACTTTGCTCTGTTGTATCTAGAATTTTATTATAAATTGAACTGATGAGGGCTGTTTTGTATCCCGCTTTGCGTAGCAAGTGTTCAGTAATAAAAGCTGTTGTTGTTTTTCCCTTGGTGCCAGTGATGCCGATGATGGTTAATTTATCAGCAGGATTATCAACTGCAATTGCTGCCAGCGTTGCTAGTGTTTGGCGAGGATGAGCAACGGGAATTAGTGTGGCGTTGTGTTGGTTGCATAGGTCTATCAGATCATTTGTAGCATACAGTTCATCAACAATAATGTTATTGGCTCCTTGTGCCAGAGCTTGGGGGATAAAAGTGATGCCATTTGTTATGAAACCGTTTATGGCGACAAATGTTGATCCAGGGCCTACATGTTTTGTATGGCAAGTCACTGGGAAATGAGTTGGGAGTAACATGAAAAACCTTTCGCACAATAAAATAGGCTAGTAGAATACCGGTTTTTTTCAATTTACGCAGCGTCATTTTTTATGTCATATGCATTTATTATTATGTTAAGTGTCTGGCTGAGTCCTAATAATCGGCTCTGACGAAAATGACTCAAATTGATACATTTTGTGTTGAGTGCGTGTCAGTCGCATATACAAATTTATAGTCTATAAACTTACTAACAAGAATGTTAGTAAGTTTGTCTGAAATATTAGAATTCTATTGCTAGATAAAGATAATTAACTTTTTACATATTTTTTGTTCTTGCAAGTAGAATAGAAAAAAAAATTATTTAAGATTTGTTTTTAATCTTTGGTAACAACGATTAGCATTTATTATTTGATGCTTTATTGAACAACTCGCTATGACTAATAAGAAATATTTTTTTCGTTGATTAGTTTATTAGATAATGGGTTTGGTGATATGCTTTAATTTTGATATTTTTTGTTGAATGAGTAGACTAACCTGGGTACTAATTACCATAACCCTTGGTTGAGTAAAAACATGATACATATATTTGAAGAGTCTCAAGAAGAGTCAAAAAACGATGCAATCCTTACTGCTGCTGATGCGCAGGCAGTAGCCCCTGAGAATGAGGCTGTTATGCGCCAGAAATTGTATGATGAAGTAACGCATCAAATTGATACCACCCCGCTGCAAGGAGAGTTGAAAATACAGCTTGCTCGCGCAGTAGCATTACTGCACGATCTGAAACAAGAGATTGAAGGAAAGAAAGGTGGTGCTTTAGAAAAACGACAGTTAATTAGAGCAAAAGTTACAGCCTTATGTGATTCAGGGAAAGTGAATGTTGATCAATCAGAATTTGATAAATCTGATGTGAGCGTTCATGAATTTGTTGGATTACTTGATCGTATGATTGAAGAAGTTGATGCTGATTATCAGTTTTATAAGCAACTTGCTTCTGATACCCCACCGCCAACAATGCTTGTTTTTAAGGTTGAGCATGGGTCCTTTGAAGAGGTAGTAAAACAACGGATTGAAATGATTAAGCGGTATGTTAAAACTGCAAAACGTGACCTTGCTGTGAGTTATTCACGTTACTGTTATGGTTTTGAGGCGCAGATCAGACAAATTCTTTTTGTTGAGCAAGTGTTGATGCGCAAAGGTTCTGCGCAGTAGCATATTTTTATCGCACTGTCATACTGGACAAAAGGAGACAGTGCGATGCAAACAATTTTGTTATTGGGGGGCGCAGGCTTTGTAGGCTCTGCTGTTGCACATGACCTATTAGTGCAAGGGTATGGGGTAGTTATCGTAGATCTGTTTTTACATAAACAGACAGTAGCTTTGCCCGGTGCTATAATTATTAAGAGTGATTTTGGTGATGAGCAGGTACTCAGGGCCATTTTCTCTGCGTATCGCATTACTGCGGTAATGCATTTTGCGGCATATATTGAAGTTGGTCGTTCTGTAGATGAACCTGCTCAATTTTATGAAAATAATGTTATCAAAACAAAGCGCTTGCTTGATGTTATGCGTGAGTATAATGTTCCCAAGCTAGTCTTTTCGTCATCGTGTGCAATTTATGCACCATTACGGACGTTAGAAAAACTTACTGAACAGCATGCTATTCATCCGCTTAGTCCCTACGGTAAAACAAAGCTAGCTGTAGAGTTTTTGTTGCAAGATTACGCGCGAGCATATGGATTATCGTATGTTTCATTGCGGTACTTTAATGCAGCTGGGGGGCTGCCTCACTATAGCTTGGGTGAGCAGCATGATCCTGAGACGCATGTAATTCCGTTGCTGTTTAAAGCATGTATGCAGGGCAATTCATTTACGCTTTATGGTGATGATTATCCTACCCCAGATGGCACATGTGTACGTGATTATATTCATATCAGCGATTTGTCGTCTGCGCATTCCAAGGCATTGTTGCATTTAAATGCCGGAGGAGCTGCCATGGCACTTAATATTGGTTCTGGTGTTGGGTGCTCAGTTAAAGAGCTTATTGCCGTTGTAACTGCTGTATGTGGACAATCCATTAACGTTATCATTCGGCCACGGCGTGCTGGTGATGCTCCGATTCTCCTAGCTGATACGACACTAGCAGAGCGTATACTCAGCTGGCGTGCGCATGCCACACTTGAGCAGATTGTTCGTGATGCATGGTGTTTTTTTCACAACAAACATATAAAACAGTTGAAAAATACTGGATCTGCGTTAAACCTAGAAAATTCGTAATCCACCAATTAAAAAGGAGTGTGGGATGATTATTGCTATGAAGAAGCATGCGTATGTCATAGGTATTATTTTTGTTTCTGCGTTATTGGTTCGTGGTTTGGTGTATTATGGCTATCTGCAGCATGATGCTAATTATTGGCAGATTGATTCATTAGGCTATGATGCCGTTGCAAAAGGAATTGTCGCAGGTCACGGTATTAGCACTGTTGATGGGGCTCCTAATTTTCATCGTGTCCCAGGCTATCCTTTGTATTTGGCTGCATTCAAGAAATGGTGCGGCGATTCTCCCGCTGCTGCACTGTGGACGCAAGTCTTGCTTGGTGCTTTTATTCCAGTATTAGTTTTTTTACTAGCGCTTACTCTGTTTCCTTCTCAAATAATGCTTGCTACGATAGCAGGTATGTATGCGACAGTTCAGCTTGGGCTTGTTTTATATAGCGGTTTTATGATGACTGAGACGCTGTTTGTATTATTTTTTTTATTGTTTCTTGTTTTATTTTTTTCGCATTGCGATAACCCAAAACGCCTAGCTACTGCAGGGGTGTTGCTTGGTATTGCATCGCTTATTCGTCCCGTGGGGCATTATCTAATTGTTCTTGCCTTATTTATATTATTAATACAAAAAACCTATTTGCCTATTCGTATTAGAAACTGTGCTCTTTTGTTTTTGGCTTGGCTAGTTCCTGTATCGATTTGGCTGGCGCGCAACTATCTTTTATTAGGACATCTTTTTTTTCACACGCTTCCTGGTGGCCATTTTTTACAGCTATCTGCTTCTCGCGTGGTAATGCATACAGAACATATAACATATCAGAAGGCCCGCGAACGAGTGACAGTAGAAGCAGAAAAAGCTGTTAACCAACAACAGCGCATTGTACAAAGAAGATTATCAGAGATTGAGCGGTGCTATTTATATGAAAAGCTGGCAATTAAACATTTTGCGGCACATCCATTTATTACATTAAAGTTATGGGCTACGGATATTTTTCGCACTGCTTTTTCTTTATATAGTGCTGAACTGCTCTATTTGGAATCTGGGCGCAAAAAAATCGATTATTTTGCTCCCGACCGTACCATATTTCATATGATTGAGCGGTATTTATTTCCTGACACGGATAGCTGGTGGCTTAAAATAGTAGTATGGTTAGAAATATTATTTTATAGCTTGATGCTGTTAGGCTTTGCTCGCACTAGTTGGCTATTACTTATGTGCGGCAATTCCTACGAGCGAATGCTTTGGTTATCAGTAGTCATCTTTATGGCTCTTTTTCTGCTTATATCATTAGCGGGCGGATATGCGCGTATGCGTTTGCCGATTGAGCCTTTTATAATCATTTTAG
>CAIKAH010000036.1 GCA_903825355.1 uncultured bacterium
AACCGCATGAGCTCTGCTTCGTTCATGCGAAATGGCAAAGCGTAATGCAATTCAATTTTTACCGGCCCAGCAATACAAAACGTTTTTTCCACCACAACTCCTCAAGCTAGTTTATGAGACCCAGTAATCATTCTACCATGCATACCCCGCAAAAGAAAGAAAGGGTGGATGGGCCCTATTAATAACTTCATGCAAAAGGGCCGGTGATTGTACCGGCCCTTTTTTAGTTTATGCCAGAAAACCCTGGCGCGTCGAAGCTGTGGGTAGACGACTAGAAGCTGATGCCAGCCTTAGCCCATACCGACCATTGCTCAAGTGCATTGTTGGAGCTAGCAATTTCGTAGCTGCCGCCAATGCCAGCAATGACTGGTGTGGCTTCTTCGTTCATTACCAAGCCAAGTGATGCAAAAATAGCATGCGACATGTTGTCTTCATCTGATGCTGCACGCAAGTCAAGGTTTGCATTGTTTACAACGCCAGCTGGCGCAGGTGCTCCAGCTGCCCAGCCACCATCAATTAATGCGCCATGTGTGGCTTGGTTGAGTGGTCCATTCGCAGCAGCAAAAGCAGCGTTTGTTGTATCGTAATCTCTGCTAACAATTGCATATTGATTGTCTATGAATGCATTGCGTAAGCGCAAATTTTCTTTGCCACGGAAGAAGAAGTTGTAGCCAAGATCAAAGCTTATTTTGCGCCATGAATAAGCTAAGTTTGCACAGAGGTCAAATTGATGCCCTGGGGTTACGTCTACCGGAAGGGTCAGTTCATTTGCAGCTGGGCGAAGCATTGCGCTTGCATCATCACCAACTTTGCGAAGCAAGTGGTATTGGCCAAAATTTCTGCCCTTAATGCCAAGCGTGCGCATTTCACGGCTTTGAATCAAGTAGCGGTAGTTAGCGCTTGCAATCAAATCAAGCTCATGCTCTTCATGTGTGAGCACATCCATTTTAGCATGGCCCTGGCCACCAAAACCAAAGTGGTGGTTGTTACCAACAACTGGCTGGAACGCATAAGTACCATCGGGACGGTTCCCCGTTGGCAGCGTTGCGCCAAGCCCCACTTGTGCTTCAAACCATGAGCTGCGTGCAAACTTATAATTCAACTCTACATTCACATCAGCAACGCCAACTTCGCGTTGGTCAACAAGGAGTGCTTTTTTCAAAAAGTCTTGGTTGTTGGTATTAGGTGCAGCATTTACTTGATATTGACCAGCAAAGTATTGCGAAACGCTTGTTGCTGTGCCTTGATCCAAGCTGGTGACAATTTTGTTCAAGCGGTGTTCAACGCTTACCACCGGCGCGCTTACCTTGAAGCGTAGGCCTTTGACCAAGCGCCAGAGGCTGTGTTCATAACCAAGGTGCAGGCCATATGATTTGCGTTCTGGTGAAAGCTTGAGAGCGAAGTTTGCGCCTTGTTCTGCCAGCGTTGGCACCGCTCCTACTGCTGCTCCTGCTCCTTGGCTGTGAAAAACATAGCCAAGATCAAGGTTGCCAGTGCCGCTAAAACCGGCAGGTAATGGTGCCCCTGGATTATTACGGAATAATGTTACCGAATTTGCTTTGTTGTACAGCAATAACCGTGCTAGGTCAGCGCTTTTTTGTGATGCTTGATAAAATGCGCTGCCTTGTATTTTGCCATGCAAACTGTTTTTGCCGTGTGCGCGTTTTAAGCGATGGTAGAGTGTTTGGTCCATTGGCTGATTAACGCCTTGGGGGCGGAACGAAACCTGTGTTTTGTTGGTATGGCGCACGCTTGCATTTGTGTTGCACTGAGCGAGAGCATGGCCAGCAGTAGTCTTAACTGCAATTTGTTCATGAAAGATTCCTTACGAAATGAGTGAACGAATGTTGAACTTACTTGGTTAAAGCGTAGGTGCAAGGCTGTGCTGCAACGATGGCAAAGGGTGGCGGCATGTGTCAATATTTTGCAAACAATTATGAAGGTCTTTATTAACCCTAAATTTTAAGTATGCTTGATATGCGATACGTATCGGGTAAAATCTCTACTTTAAAAATACTACGAGGAGATAGGAAAGGACAAATGGCATTCGGATTAATCAGCAGTGGCGGCTTTGCTTTATGTGGTTGGGTGACGGTGCTCACGCTGTTGAAATTGTTGATTATCATTAGAGAGGACGCAAAATGGCTAAAAAAAGCGTACATAATCCTACGGCTGGAGATATTTTAAAAGCAGAATTTTTAGATGAGTTGGCTATGAGCCAAAATGCTTTGGCTCGTGCTATACATGTTCCTGCAAACCGCATTCACGATATTGTTAATGGCAAGCGTACAGTGACGGCTGACACTGATTTGCGATTGTGTAAATTTTTTGGGCTCTCTGAGGGGTATTTTTTGCGTTTGCAAATAGCATATGATTTGTTAGAAGCAAAGCAGAGTATGCTCAGTACCATCAATAAAATTAAACCGTATGCTACCCTTGAAAAAGCACCTTTATCCGTGAAAAAACAAAAATAGCCTGAAAGAAAAACATGTTCGCGCTTCTTCTTGCCGTGGTACAAATTATTGTTGAAGTGCTTCCCATCAGCTCTTCAGGGCATATGCGGTTGGTTGCACTGCTTGCCGGTAAGCTTGGCTACACCTTGCCCGAGCCACCACAGTACTTTGATGAGTTTTTGCATGGCTTTACGCTGGTGGCAGTACTCATCTTTTTTAGAAACGTGTGGGTACCGGTGGTGGTGCGTTTGTGGCAGGTGGTGCGACAACGTACTGCTTTGCGTGATAGTCAAAAAAGATTATTGCAGCTGCTTATGCGCGTAGGCGGGTGGGTTGGCATAACCACGCTGATCACGGTTGTTGGCTACTTTGCCATTAAGCGTTCTGGTATTGAGGCAGCGCTGGTACATCCGCTCTTTTTAGCACTTGGCTTTGCCGCGACAGGGGTGGGGTTGGTGTTTCCGCTCTTTCTTGGCTCTTCGAGCTGGCGGCCTTCGACTTGGCTCAGGCTGAGCGGAGAAGGAAGCCATAGCCATCTAAAAAATTCTACGGAATCTTATTCAGAAATAGATAAAATTACCTTTACACACCACGCTCACCCTGAGCTTGTCGAACTCGCGGAGTCCGATAGGACGAGAAAGAGCGGGCAAATAGTACTCATCATTACCCTTGCTCAAGTTGCAGCTTGCCTGCTGCCGGGCATTTCGCGCTTTGCAGCAACCACGGTGACTGCACTAGTTCTTGGTATCAGCTCCCGGCGAGCAGTACAGTGGTCATGGCTTATTTTTATGCCGCTGATGCTTGGCGCCAGTCTGGTGCATGGTGTTGGCACGTTTGTGCTTGCGAACCATAACTATTTTGTTTTCGAGCCGCTCTTTTTAAGTGCCTGCTTGCTAGCAACCTGCTTGAGCTATGCCTTATTTGCTGGGGTGGTACGGCTCTTTCAAAACAACCGATCGTGGCTGCTTGGGGTATACATGCTGCTGCCCGTTTCCCTACTACTCTTGCTGTGCAAATAATTGCAGGTCTTATTTGACGATTGGCAGGCATTTTTGCATGACTATTTGCAAAATGACGACGGTTTCGTCATAATGAGTCTCAATGTGACGAAACCGTCGTCATTTTGCGTTAACTGTAAGGAAGCCATGAACCAATCGTATATTCGGCGTGTATTCAATGAGCCAAAAGCGAGCTATTTTTTATTTGGTCCCCGGGGGACGGGTAAATCAACTATGACCGTTCACCGCCACCCCGAAGCGTTATTTATTGATTTACGTATTGTTGAAGTACGCTACCGTTTTGCGGCTTCGCCGAGTGATTTGTTGGCTCTGGTGGAAAGTCAGCCAGAGGGAGCCACCATCATTATTGATGAAATTCAAAAAGTGCCTGAGCTGTTATCTTTGGTACACATACTTATTGAGAAAAAAAAGGGGTGGCAGTTTATCCTTACTGGCTCCAGTGCACGGAAGCTGAAACGGCAGGGGGTAGATTTATTGGGTGGCAGAGCTCTTAAAAAAGTTATGCATCCATTTATGGCTTGCGAATTGCAAGAAAAATTCGATTTGGCCGACGCGCTAGCTTATGGACTGTTGCCATTGCGATTTGGCTATGCTGAACGACAAGAGGCATTGAATGCTTATATTAGCTTGTATGTTGAAGAAGAAGTGAAAATGGAGGGGCTGATTCGTCACTATGAACTGTTTACACGCTTTTTACAGGTAGTGGCTCTTTCCCATGGATCTCTTTTGCAAGTTTCCAATATCGCGCGTGAGTGCCGTGTTAAGCGTACGACAGTGAATGAATGGCTATCTATTTTAGATGATTTACTTATCAGTTATCAGTTTACTAATTTTACCACGCGAGCGAAGCGTGAGCTCAGTGCACATCCAAAGTTGTATTTGTTTGATTGTGGGGTCTATCGTACCCTGCGTCCTCGAAGTATTGGTGATAGTGAAACAGAAATACAGGGAGCGGGACTTGAAGGATTAGTTGCGCAGCACTTAGTTGCTTGGCGTGATTATACCAAGGAAAAGCATGAAATTAATTTCTGGCGTACGCGCTCTGGTGTAGAGGTTGATTTTGTCGTTTTTGGTTCGCTGGGCTTTTGGGCTATTGAAGTTAAAAATGCGACTACCGTACGCACTGAAGATTTACGAGGATTGCGGGCTTTTCAGCAAGATTATCCAGAAGCAATGACTATTTTGTTATATCGTGGGACTGACCGGTTGTTGAAAAATAATGTGCTTTGTCTTCCGTGCGATGATTTCTTACGGCAGGTTGTGCCTGATAAGCCGTTGTTTGTGCACGAGTAAATTTCTAACGCGTATTCCCGCATTCTTGCAGCACAAGCCTCTTCCTCGTTAAGCTGAAACAGTCATAACATTAACAATAGAGGGGGCTGTTTATGGTTACGAAAAAGGGGGCGGCCACGTACCGCCGCGAAATTGCGCAAGTGCTGGGATGGTTTTGCTTGACCATTGGGGTATTAGCGATTATGTCATTTAACCCGCTTGATGCAACACTGTTTTATCACGCATCCAGTAATGGGGTAATTACCAATTGGTGTGGTATTGTTGGTGCTCAGGCTGCGGGGTTATTGTTTTTTCTTTTTGGTAGCGCCAGTTATGTGCTGCTGCTTGCAACCATACTGCCTGTGTACCGCTATCTTATTGGCAGCAAGCTGCGGGTGCATGCACTAGTTTTTGGCGTAGTTTGTTTAGTTGCTACGCTTGCCGTTGCTGGTGGGTTATATAACATTGATGTGCACGCATTGCCGCCAGGGGGCTTGGTTGGTGGGCTTTTTGCACGGTGGTTACGCGTGCTCTTTGGTGGCACCGGGAGCCTGCTCTGTGTCTGGGGCCTGGTGTGGATACAGGTAGTGCGACTGTTTGAGTTGCCGCTATTGCCACTGCTTAAAATGGTTTTTGCAGCTACCTTGCTGCCGCTTGGCAATTATGCCTTTGCGGGCCTACAAAAGCTTAGTGGCGTGCTGCTGTGGTGGCGAAGCAGACGGCCTACTGAGTCAATAGATCAAACAGCGCAAGATGAATATGCAGATGTGATTTTGGCTGCTGCATCGGGGATAAAAACAACGACCTGTGAAGAGCCAGTCGCTGCCAAGGCGGCTGAAGTAACGGTCGATATTCCTCGGCTTGCAGTAATGCCGCTGCGCACTGCCTGGGAATTTAAAAAAGTTTTTAAAACTCCTTATAAACGTGCTCCTAATACACGGTTGCAGCGTAACCCGTTTGCTGTTAATGCTGATGGCATTATCCCGTACGATATGATTGTTCAAGCTTACAATGTCAAGCAAGAGCAAGCATTTCAGCTTCCTGATGGCCGGTTTTTTGCCAAGCCTGATGCTGATACCATCATTGGCGAAGACGCTGAAGTAACCGCCAAACGTGCTGAAAAAATTAAAGAAAAGTTGCAGCATTTTGGTGTGCACGGTACGGTGGTTGGCGTCAAGACGGGCCCTGTTGTGACTATGTACGAATACAAGCCAGATATTAATAGCAAAATTAGTAAAATTGTCGGGCTAGAAGATGATTTGGCAATGGCGCTGACTGCGCAGAGCATGCGCATTATTGCCCCAATTCCAGGTAAGAATGCCGTTGGTTTTGAAATTGCTAACACCAATCGCCAAAGTGTATTGATTTCTCAACTGATTGATTCAACGCAATATCAAGATACAAAGGCTGCTTTGCCAATTATTTTAGGTGTAGATGCGATGGGAAACCACGTTATTGAAGATTTGGCTACGACGCCGCACTTACTGGTTGGAGGTGCTACGGGGGCTGGTAAATCGGTAGGGCTAAATGTGTTATTGCTCAGCTTGCTGTGCAAGCGTACCCCCGATGAATTAAAGCTTATTTTGATCGACCCTAAGCGCCTTGAGTTTACCCCTTATGCAGATATTCCTCATTTGCTGTTTCCAATTGTAACACAGGCTGGTCGTGCAAGCGTTGTACTGGCTTGGGTGGTGCATGAAATGGAGCGGCGCTACACAGCTATGTCGCAAGTAGGCGTGCGTAACGTCCACGAGTACCGCAAAGCAGGGCATGCCATTCCGTTTTTGGTGGTGATTATTGACGAGCTTGCAGATTTGATGATGGTAGCCGGAAAAGAGGTAGAAATGCACATTGTGCGTATTGCACAAATGGCACGTGCAGCAGGTATTCATTTGATTGTAGCAACGCAACGACCATCAGTTGATGTGATGACAGGCTTGATTAAGGTTAACTTTCCAAGCCGTTTGGCATTTCGCGTTTCATCAAAAATAGATTCGCGCACTATTTTAGATTCGCAGGGTGCTGAAAAGCTATTGGGAAGAGGGGATATGTTGTATATGCATGCATCATCTGCTGATTTGCGACGTGTGCACTGTCCATATGTGACTGATGCAGAAGTGGAAAAAGTAGCGGCATTTTTGCGCAAGCAGCGCAAAGTAGAATATGTCCATTTGGATGAAACAGTAATTAATAGCGGTGCGCAGCAGCTTGATCAATATGATGATGATTTGTATGGCCAAGTGTGTACGTTTGTACAAAGCTTGGAAGAAATTTCTATTTCTATGTTGCAGCGCCAGTATCGTATAGGTTTTAACCGATCTGCACGTTTGATTGAAAAGTTAGAGTCAGATGGGGTTATTGCGCCAGCACAAGGCAGTAAGCCTCGTAAAGTACTTCGTTAAGCATTATATTTTACTTAACAATAAAGCCTTTATGGTGTTTAGTAATGGACGCCATAGAGGCTTTATTTTATGAAGAATATTTTGTTTTTCTAAACTATATATTCTAAAATATTCTATTTCTTATAAAGATAAGGTTTTTTCTAAGAAATAGCCTATTATTACATATTAAAAATAATATTTTATCTGTAAAATTAAAAAAACAGGAAGCTAATTATTTGATCATTCAAGCAACAAGGGTTTAATTATGAATAGCGCTATAACATTATTGATTTGTGTTTTAATGCTTACTGATGGCATGCAGCAACAAATGTATGGAGCTGCTCAAACGCAGAGACAATATGGCGCAGAAAAAGTTTTTAAGTGTGATTTTGAAGGCTGTTTGTCATCATTTGTTACCCGTTCAGGATTAAGTTTCCATCAGTGTGATCATTTGCTTGAAAAGCCTTTGGAATCGTTTAGCCGTCGTGCTAGTCATTCGTTGAGAGGGGCTAAGCGTGGAAGAGAAGAGGTTTTTGGTGGTGAGGTTGATAAAGCTAGCAACAGAATAGCAATTCTTGCAGCAGTTGCTGAAATCGTATTGCCCCCGTTAGTTCAGCCACAGCCTACTATTTCCTCTCAAGTGCTTGTAGCAAAAGGCCAAGCAACAACGGTATCTTTTTATAGGCAAGCAGATGGTGATCATGACGGTAGTCTTGACGTGGATGCGATGGCATATGACGCAGTATCCCCTGCTATAGAGTACACAGAGGGCGTTGAGGATCAAAATTTTATGGATGATCTTATTCCTCTCTCTTCTCCTGTTATCAGCTTAGCGGGTGATGATACAAGCGAAGTTGTTAGTGACCGCAGAACCACGGAATCTGAAATGGAAGATTCACCGGAAGCAGTTCTACCTAAGATAACAAATGAACCTGGCAGTCAATCTTTGCGTCGGCCAATCGCTCAAAGATGTACAGCACTGATCCAGCCCATGGCTGACCCAACATTCCCTGTTGTGCCGCCGATTAATATTTCATGGTTTACGCTATCTAGGCAAACTAGTGGTCAACATTCTGTAGATGCGGTCGATTATTTAGATATTACAGCAGAAGAATTCGAAGCTCTTGTTAGCCTGATGTAAGGTTTTTTATAAGATAAAATCTTTAAAAAAGGTTATCTTGCAAGCCCATGCTCAGCGGTAGGTTTGTCTATGAGCATACTGGTGAAAAATGTATGAGTACAATATCCTGTGCTTAGTGTTTCAGCGCAAATCATTGTATCAGTAGTAGATGAAAGTGAATATTCTCCTCTGCTATGTCAATACTAGTGCAAAAAGGTACGACGTTTAGGCCTTTGTAGTTGAAACTAGAATCTATCCCCCCCCCATTTTTGTTAAAAATAAGCTATTTTTATGAAACACTGAGAAATAATATACTAATTGTAAAATTAAATAAAGATAAAGGCGAGATATCCGTGGAGGTTGTTATTATGAATAGTACTATAAAATTATTGATTTTGGCTTTAATATTTGCTGATGGCATGTACGAGCAAATGCATGCAGCCGCTTCAAAACAACAAAACCCGCTTAGTGCTTCAGCTGGGGTGAGCTGTAATGAATGTGGTCAACAATTCCAGTATCCCTGCTTTTTAAAGGCGCACCAGCAGAGAAGGCATGGCGCAGAAAAAATTATTAAATGTCTTGTTCAAGGGTGTTTTGCATCATTTGTTACGCGTTCAGGATTAAGTTTGCACCAGCGTGTGCACCACACGGGTGAAAGACCTTATGCATGTGCCTACTGTCCAAAGACCTTTAAAAGTTCAAGCACAAAAAGGGTTCATGAAATAACACATACGCGTGATAGCAAGCATGTTTGCCCTGAGTGCGATGAAGTATTAACCACAAAAGGAGCCTTGGAGGCTCATCTAAGAAGGCACTCAGGAGAACGATCTTTTGCATGCGATATGTGTCAGAGAAGATTTACTCAAAAATCAGCATTAACTACTCACCGTAAAGGGTTTCATGGGGCGAAGGAAATTGATTGTACTATTTGTGGGGCACATTTTGCTAATAGCAGATCATTAAAAATGCATAAAGATATGTGTAATGGGGATGATTCTGACGAGGCAGACGATGACGAAGCTGTAGTAGCGGAGAAGCTAAGCAGGCAGTGTGATATATGCAAAAAAATACTTTCTAGTGTTGGCAATTTGCGTATACATAAGCGTGTTCATACTGGTGAAAAACCGTATTCCTGTGCCCGTTGTGGTAAAAAATATGCTGGTGATACTGTTAGAAGATTGCACGAGGAAAAATGCCAAGCTGTAAGCATGGTAGAAAATGACGGGAACGATAATGCTCAGCACGCATCAGCTAGCCGTGGTGCTAGTGGTCGGTTGAGATCGCTTAAGCGCGATAGAGAAGAAGCGGTTGGTGATGAGCAGGAGGAGTCAGATAACGCTAATAACGGACTAGAAATACTTGCTGGTACTGTTGTTAGTGCATTACCGGTATCAATCCCGGAGCAGTTTATTATTTCTCCTGAAATGGTTCGAGCAACAGGTTCAACAGAAATTGTCTCTATTCATACGGAAGCAGATGGAGATGATGATAGTGTTGATGTTAATGTCATAGAACATACTTCACCATCGATTGCTATTGATTATACGGAAACCGTTCATGAAGAATCTGCTACAGGTTTTTCATCTCCTGTTTTAAGTTTAGCAGCTGATGATACAAGCGAAATGGCTGATGATGTCAGTGCTTCTGGGGCTGAAATAGAAGAGCGGGTAGAGCAGCTTCAAGCAAGAGAATATCCAAGACTACCAATAGATTCACCCTCTTATTATCACGATGATGTAGGTGCTACATTAACACCTTCCTCTCCAGTGTCAGCAGTTGGGCCGGAGATAATAAATACGCCTCCTGCTCTTCGATTGCCTCAACCTATTGCTCATCGTGGTACTGTTCGGTCTGTTCCGTTAGTTTTGCCAAGAATACCAGTGGTAATGCCAATTGATATTAGAGCGTTTATGCGATCGCAAGGAATAATCTCTCAGCAGCCTTCTTCAGCAATGACGAATCAAGATGTTGTAGCTGCCCTTGAAGATTCAATGTTTACGGATGAGGAATGGGAATCTTTCTTTCCTAGGGAATGTAACAAAGGGTTAATATGATGAAATATCTGAAAAAGGTACTCTTAGGGGTGCTACTGCTGGTGATAAGAATGCAAAGTTCTTTTCCAATGGGTGCAGGTGCAGGATCGAGTGTTAGACGGCAGGCTGCTTACGCGTGTAATTTTTGTGATGCAGTGTTTTCAAAAATGACGGAATTTGTATCACATAGGCTACAAAAGCATGCTCAATCGGTGGGGTTTGCATGTGATTTTTGTGGCGAAAAATGTATGAGCCCAATAGCATTGCGCGAGCATAAAAAAATGCATTCAGACAAACCACTATTCTCCTGTGAAATATGCAATAAAGCGTTCTACAAAAAAAATGAGTTGGCGGTTCATAAAAAAAAACATGCAGCGGTAAGCGCAGAGCCTTTTTCTGAATCAACGATGCCTGTAATGGCCTATACAGAGGCTGTTGATACTGGTGAAAAGGATGATAGTCCTGTTGCAGAAGTTGTTTCTGTACCTTCTATATCCAGCGTAGAAGCGACGCAAGTGCTCTTATCTCCGCTTACACCTGCAAAAGAAGCAATTCCTGATGAGGTGCACGTTGCTAGTGAAACGCAGGATTTTGAACAATATGATGGTGGATACGATGATTATACTAATGCTGACGTTACAGAAGAGAATATTATTTCTGAGCTTAAAGCAAGTGATGTTACTGTAGAATCAGCATGTGCAGCAAGCGGGGCTGATTTACCTGAGGAGGGTTCAATTTATCGTGATATCGAGATTGAGCGAGGACTGCCACCTGCAACAGAATTGAGTGTGGCGCAAACAGATGGAGCGGCGCTTGCTTCAGTAGCTAATCCTGTTGCCAAAGTAGAGAAGATTCGTCGGGGTCCTGTTAGAAAGGAAACATCAGGATTCTGTACTTATTGTAATAAAAATTTTAAGGCGTTAGTAAATCATCAACGAGTCAAGCATTTAGGATTATTTAGTAATCATGCATGTGATCACTGTTCTATGATCTTTGCAAATGGAGATTATTTGGAGCGACATTTGCTTAATAGCCATGGTATTGGAACTTCTGGTAGAAGCAACCGCAAAAAAGCAAGAATTGATGATGGTATTGCAGTATTAGGACAAATTGTAGATGCGCTTGAAGGATTATTGGCATTAGATGGTTTGTCTGATTTATAAGCTATGTCGTAATAAAAACGTTAATTAAATGGAGATGGTTATGATCAAGTTAATGCAAAAATTATTATTGCTTATGTTGCTGTGTACAAACGGTGTGTTGTTAGCTTCTGCGGCTATGGTTTTAACTGATGAAAAGCTGGAAGAATCTACTGAAAAAACAAATAAGTATGTGTGTTCAATATGCGGAAAAATTTTTTCAGGCAGCACGGCTTTAAAGACGCACGTGATGAGCCATACAGGCGAAAAGCCATTTAAATGTGATTTTTGTGATTATGCTGCTAATACTAAACGAGCGCGAGATGATCATCAACGTGCTCGTCATACTGATGATAAGCCATTTGTTTGTACCGTGGAGGGTTGTGGAAAAGCATTTGCACGTAAGCAATTATTAGATTTGCATGCAGCTACACATGGTGATGCCAGGCCGTATGTTTGTTCCCTTCCTGGTTGTGGGCAGTGTTTTAAAACGCATTCTGATAAAAATCGACACGAGCGATCACATCTTGGTATTAAACCACACAAGTGCAAGCAGTGCGATTTATCATTTCAAGAAATTGGTGGGTTGCGAAGGCACGAACGTACCCATTTGGGACTTAAGAATTTTGCTTGTGATCTATGTGACGAAAAATATACCGATGCTTCATCATTGCGTAGGCATATTTCTAAAGAACATGGTACGGATATTATTCATGCCTGTGCTATATGTGGAGAACGATGTGCTTCAAGTAAATTGCTGAGAGCACATGAAATAGTATGTCGTGGTCCCAAGCCATTTGCGTGCTCTATTTGTGGACGAGGTTTTGCTGCTAAAGTTAATATGCAATCGCATGAAAAAACGCATGCAGGGAAAAGAGATTTTGAATGTTCAATATGTCATGCAAAATTTACAAGCGGAGCAAGTGTTAAGCGACATATGAAGCTCCATGAATCAGGAAAAGCAGGGCTGATAGCCAGAAAGCCTAGGATTTTAAAAGGCGCTGGGGAACAAGAAAATTTTTCGTGTCCTAAGTGTGCCAGTACTTTTACCTGCAGATCTAATGTTAATAGACATATGAAAAATAACCATGGCATGAGTAAAGAAGAGATTGCTGCGTTATATTTGAAAGTACCTGTGCAGCTGCTTTTAGATGCTGCAAAAGATGCAATAGCTAGTGCTGAGAGTAGCAGTGCAGAGTGTAGTGATTCTGATGATGAAAGTAGCGAGAGTGATAGCAGTAGTAGTTCAGAAGAAGAAGTACGACCTGCTAAAAAGCGGCAATCTGTACCAGCATCTATTTCGGTTACAAGAGCTAAAGCAATGATTGTAGAAGATAGCTCTTCTTCAGAGGATGAGGCAGAAGCAGCTGCGCCGGTGCAGCGATCTGAGTCTTGGGGGATTCCTGTGATGATACCACATGCTATGCCCTCTTCTGTTCCTCAGTCACGTAGTTCAATAAATCAACGCCGCAGAGTACTTATTGATAGTTCATCTGACGATGAAAGTAGCTTCAGTGAAAGCGAGCCTGAAAAGAGTGATAAATCTTTCCATACTTGTGCTGTTTGCAATGAAAAAATTGATAAAGCAATGTTGGCAGACCACATGCAATATCATTTTGGTAAGCGAAGACCGCCTCAAGTTGTTGCTAGTAAGCCAAAGAGTATGGTAAAAAAACGTAAAGTGCCATTACCAGTATTATCTAGTTCTCCGGAGCTACCCGAGGTGGTGCATATTCCTCAGCCTGCTACTGGCGCAACGTTATCTAGCGATATGCATGATGAAGGAGCAATGGGATTTGATGATTACGGTGCTGGTGATGATAGAGATGTAGCAGTTGATGAACCTATCGCAGATGATACGGCAGCTCATGCTTCCATTGACGCGACAGAGAGCTGGCAGCAGGTGCAACCGATACGCAATCAGCGGTTTGATGTAGCTCTCAGTGTTGCTGATATCCAAGTTGATGGTGTTGTTGAGCCAAAACAAAAAGAAGTCGCGACTAAAAAACCAACTGCAGCGTTTGATCTTGTTCCCGTAGAAAGTGTTACGATTGATCCTGTTGTGCAGCCATTAATGGCTGCAGAGCCAGCGCAAAAACAGTTGCCTGGGTATGCTTGTGGTCCTATAGTCCCTTGTATAGTTGCTGAACGGCATAAGCCGGGCCGAAGCATAATCTGGGATGATGATAGTGATGAAGAAATGGACATGAAAGAATGCACGGGCTGCCGGAGAATGATCCCGGCGTTTAGCTTTAAGGCACATGTTGAAGCGTGTTGTCAGTCACGGTGTGCTGCGAGTCAAAATAAGGATTCTGCTTTTGTTGCCGCTGCTAAGCGTTTACGTGATGATTTGCCACAAGAGGATTTTGATCAAGCAATTGCTCCCTTGAATGAAGTTGTTGTCGATGGAGAAGTAACTTCATTAGAACAATGTATTTGTTGTGGAAAGCTTGTTCCTTTATCAGAGCATAAACAGCACGTGGTTGCATGCCTTGACCAAGCACCGCTTCGTAAGACACGCAGATCTGCTACGTCTATTGCACCATCTACCGCCCACCGTGTTAGGCGTCCAGTAGAGGAAACTGAGGTCGTTGAGCCAACAGGGCCTCTTAAGCAGGCTGCGTTGCTAAAGGCTCCTGTAAGCGTTAATCAGGTACCTCCTGTTTATCAGAGATCTACTTCCGATGATTTTGTAGCTGATAGTTCGTTGAAAGATGTATTTGATAAGTTGTTTGAAGAAGATGATCCAGCGCTTTGGGTTGATTACGATTCAGATAACAATAAAGAGTGGTAATAATCGATAATAACAGGACTTTGTAAAAGTAGATTAAAAATCTGATCTAGACGATCTTTTAGAAGAGGGGTACTCATCCTTGATGATGATAGTAAAGAAGCGGCGATGGGAGCCGCTGCTAGCGCTCCCACAAATTTTGTAGCTTCAGCTCCTAGTGCAGTAGCTGCCGATAGCGCTGATAAACTTTATGTAGTTGAGAGCGACCTTCAGTCTGAAGTTGAAAACGAATCACCTAGTGGCGATAAGCAAGACGGTTATTACGCACAATTCAAAAGTGGTTGGTAAAAATTATGTAGGCATCAAACAGCGTATTTGATGCCTTTCTCGGCTTTGGTAGTTGACACACTGATGTAAAAATCGTACCTTTTTGCACTATGGTTGTGCGCATTACTACATAAAGCTGAGGATCTGCATGAAGTTGAGCAAATCGTTTTTAACAAAAGCGTTACCTGGTGCTATTTATTATTATGGGCAGGTAGCATATGATGCAGTTAATGATGATTTGTGGTCAAAAATTGATCAGCTGCGCGATGTCAATGTTGCTCTTGATAGCAGATCAGTTGATGCTGGAGATCTTTTTTTTGCACTTAAAGGTGCAAAAGTTGATGGACACGATTTTATTGCTGATGTGCTGGCGCAGGGAGCTTGTGGTGCTCTGATTGCTAATGATCGTATAGCTTCTCATCTATTAAATCTTGACGAATCGCTAACAGCAAACAAATTATTTATTGTGGTAGAAAATACTGAAGCAGCCCTCTTGACTATGGCTCGTACGCGTCGTGATGAGCTTACCATTCCAGTGGTTGGTGTAACGGGATCAGTTGGTAAAACAACTACCAAAGAGATGCTAGGAGCAATCCTGCATGAGGCAGGAATTCCTGCGTTTGTCTCTTTTAAAAATTATAATACCGTGCTTGGGGTAAGTTACAATTTGTTACGCATTCATGAAAGTGCGCAAGTTGCTGTTATTGAGATGGGTATTAATGGTGTTGGCGAAATGCAGCAGCTAGCAGATATTGTGCAGCCATCCCTAGCTGTAATAACCAATATTGGGCATGCCCATGTGGGCCATTTGGGTGGAAGCTTGCATGGCGTAGCACATGAGAAAAGATTAATATTTTCACGCTTTAAAGCTGATGGGGTGGGAGTAATTCATGGTGATCAAGAATTGCTAACCGAGGTTCATTATAATCATCCTGTTGCTAAGTTTGGTCTTAAAACAAAAAACCAGGTACAAGCAAGAAAAGTACGTGTAGAGCTAGATGAGCATAATCAGCCTCAGACACATTTTGTCCTAAAATGGTATGGAGAAAAAGCTTCAGTTATATTAAAAAATAATCATCCAGGAAGCGTTGCTAATGCCCTGGCTGCAGCAACGGTAGCATATTTTTTAAAGGCCCCATTTGCAGCGATTGTACGTGCTTTAACGAATTATGTCTCATTTGAGAATCGCTTTGAACCTAAAAAATTAAAAGATAATAAAGGCCATTTGCTGAGTGATTGTTATAATGCAAATCCTGAAAACATGAAGGCAGCTTTAGTTGCTTTTGCACAGTTGCCAGCAAAGGGCTCTAAGGTGTTAATTTTGGGTGAAATGTTTGAACTGGGAGACCGTCAAGATTATTGGCATCGTCAAGTGAGTAGGGAGCTTGCTAAAGTAAGTGACCTAGGTGTTTTGATTACTGTAGGAAGCCGTGCTCAATTGTATGCCAAAATGCTTCCACGTAGCGTCAAGGTGCACACAGCAGATAATTGGCAGCAAGCACTCGATGCTTTTAATAAGCATGTTGACGGAGAAGATGCCTTGGTGCTGGTGAAAGGCGGTCGTAGTTTGTGCCTCGAAAATATGATTAAAGAGGTGGTTGAATAGGCTCGCGCTTACCCTTTCCATAAATTCTTGTGCCTTATGCTAAAAAAGAGTAAGGTGAAAAGAATAAAAAAGAAAGGAGTTGCAATGAGTACTTTAGCATTACATGAGCTTGACAGTCGTGAGGGGCAATTGGTGTCTCGGCTGCTTGATCTACCACATAAAATTTTGTCGCATGATGACCTTGAAGGCCTTCAGCAGCTTATTTTATATGAATTGGCGCATGACGATTCATTTGGTTTTAATAAAGCAAGTTATTTGATTGATAATCCTGAATTCAACTGCCTAAAGGGGGTTGCTGGGTACGATAAAGAGGAATGTGGTACTCTTGCTATGTCTGATCGTTGGGAAAATCCACGTGATTTTATTCAAAACATAAGCCAAGCAAAATTCCACCAACAAGTTTCTTCATTTTTGAACCATAGCTTGTGCAAAACTCATGGTAAAGACCCTGAAGCCGATGCGGTTAAAGTACTTGGGGATAGTCTTGGAATGAAAAATTCATCCTTTATTACTTGGCGCATGCGTCATGGAAATCACGGCGTATTATTGTTTGAAGAAGGCGCATTACCGCATAAGCACAACCCTGCATTGTTGCAACATTTTGTTGCTCTCCTGAGCTTGTGCTGAACCACTGAGTATTATTGTGTCGGTGTATGATCCATAGGTAGTGCTTGCATGTGCGGTCTCTGCATGCAACGGCAAAGAATGTTGTATTTCTGCTAGTGGTTGTTGTTTATAAAGCAAGAGCCATCGGTGTGCATCAAGCATCTTTACTTGTATACTGGGGCCAAGATGCCAATACCAATTGATAGTTTCGGTGCTATTGATAGAGTCGGTGATAATAATTTCTTGCGTGTTCATTTCACAGTGGCGATAAATAGTAGTTTTTCCCCAGGCTATTTTGGGCAATTGGAATAGATCAAGATTGGATGGAATGGTGGTATGTGCTGCTGGCACTACGGTGGTATGCATATTTGCTGCACGAAATGCATTCCGCCATGCCGGTTGTGCTGTGTATAGATAGGTTCCTGGATCAATAAAAACGGGTATGCCATCTATGCTAAGACTGATGGCATGTTCATCGCGGTGAAAATGCCCAGAGGGCTGTTGCTGTGTGCTGACAGCATGGCGCAGTGTAAGCATACAGCGGGCATTTTTTTGAATGGTAAGACCAAAGTAGGGGAAATGCGATATCTCCACCTTGCCAGAAAGAACCTTGCTAGCAAGGTTCTTTTGCTGTTTAGGTGATAGCGGAAAAATCATCCCGCTGTCATTATCTCCAATCAGTACCAAATTGCCTGCTTGATCAGTGCAAGTAGCAATGAAATTGTGCATCTGTTGTTGGATATGATATAATTTTTGGTCGATCGGTAATGCATGCTCTTCAGCGCATGCCAATGCTAAATCAAAAAGTTCAGTTACGAGCCGATGATAGGCTGTTGACCCTTCGTAGCAGGTGCCGTCAGGAAGAAGCTGCTCGTTAAAAGCAGCTTGTATCCACCGCCATACCTTGTAGCGCTTCCGATAATATTTTGTTATGTCTAGAAAGCAGCACAAGTGCAAGTAGCCAACCAGGTCAGCAAGATAATGGTTATTTGGCTTGTCTGACACTTCCCAACAGTGCTCAATAAAAGAAGCATGGTATGCTAATAATTCCTGAATCTGGGCCATGACTGTAGCTGAAAGTTCAGGAGATCCTGTGTGATGTTTGAGTGCTATAATAATGTTGATGGCGCGAATGCTAACTTCCATTGGGTTAAACCAATTAACGCCGAAGGGAAATGGGTTATTGGTCATCCATGAGGACAGGATTGCTAATACCGTCTCTACTGATTGTCCGTGCAAACAGTGTAGCCGAGATAGTTCCCAGGGGACTTTAATATCGGCTACACGGGCGGCAGCTAAATCAAGATGCTGATTGCTGGGAATGGTAATATCTGCGAAAAAATGTGTAGTCCAGTTGGCTGGTGAATCGGTGGTAAAAAAATCGTTGTGCCAGTCAATGGCAGCGGTTGATGAGAAAGTATGTGATCCAAAGCCCAAAATGGTGACGGTGAGTGGTGCTTCAAGTGGCGCTGGAATTGGCATAAAATTCTTTTTTTTATCTTGCCAGTGGTATTTAAAATATATTTTTTTTAGGCGATAGTAGAGGAGTTTACTGGCTGTAAAAAAACCAATGTGCCAGAGACGTTTTACAAAGTATAAAAGACGGTGGGGAGACATAGAGGGGCTCCGTTGTGGTAAAACTAAATATTACAGTGCTACGACGTAATCGTAGCGATTTATTAGGTGATTGTGTAGCGGATGAAGATACTAAAAAATTTAGTAGTGGTGGTTTGTTGCATAGTATTGTGTGGTGATGTCATTTTTGCTGCTAAACGAGTGCGTGCTAGAGCGCAAATCGAGCCTGCTGTGACCGCCGCTGCTATGTCAGGACTAGTCTTACCATCACCACGGGCGGTAGTGCCTGCTAGTTATGATGATTTGCCGCAGAGGGGTCCTGCAAGTGATATACCATTAAGCAACGGAGTTGTGCTAAGGGAGGAAGATGAAGCAGCTGTTGAGACAGATACAGAGGCGGTAGCGCATGATGAAGATGCTATCTACTGCTTTGATTGTAGCGATATGCAAGCAAGATGTTCGTGCTTGATTGACTGCTTTGTGTGTCAGGACAGGCATGAAAAAAACGTAAAATGCGACCTTAGTGTAGTGGCAGCTTCTGTGTTTGGTTATAATCCGAAGAATGCCGCGCTGCCCGCAGTTTTATCCGCAGTAGAACCAGAAATAATAGATGTTTTATGTCTGGTATGTTGTAGGCGAAAAATTGATGGGGAGTGCCCCAAGGGCCATATGGTTTTTCGTATTTCAACGGATTATCGCGATGATCGTGATGACGAATGAAAACTAATATTGTATTCTTGCTGGAGTTATTGAGCTGTACAATTGAAACTCATGGACGCTATGAAAAAAATTATTTT
Organism: uncultured bacterium; assembly: GCA_903825355.1. GTDB lineage: Bacteria > Babelota > Babeliae > Babelales > RVW-14 > CAIKAH01. The sequence continues at coordinate 19,060 of CAIKAH010000036.1, forward strand.
AACGGGTGACCGCCCATCCGGGCCGTTGCATTTGGGCCATTATGTTGGCTCACTCAAAAATCGTGTGGCAATGCAGCATGATCACCAGCAGTATGTAATGATTGCTGATGTGCAGGCACTTTCTGCTAATGCAGAAAGTCCTGAAAAGGTGCGTGATAATGTATTGCAAGTAATGCTTGATTATCTTGCTGTTGGTATTGATCCGACAGTTTCGACTATTTTTTTACAATCAATGATTCCTGAAATTGCTGAGCTGACCATCTATTTTTTAAATCTGGTGACGGTTGCACGCTTGCAACGTAATCCAACAGTAAAAGAAGAGATTAGGCAAAAAGGCTTTGGCGCTAGCGTGCCAGCAGGATTTTTTATGCACCCGGTAAGTCAAGCAGCTGATATTACGATTGTAAAAGCTGATGTGGTACCAGTTGGTGAAGATCAAATGCCGCTTATTGAGCAGTGCTGTGAAATTGTGCGTAGCTTCAATAGAATTTATGCACCAGTATTTCCTGAGCCACGGGGCGTTGTTCCTCCGCAGGGTGCACGGCTGATGGGCCTTGACGGTAAGGCTAAAATGAGTAAATCGTTGGGCAATGCAATTTCACTTTCAGATCCCTTGGATGAATTGCAGAAAAAAGTAATGAGTATGTATACCGATCCTAACCATGTTCATGTTGCTTCCCCCGGGCAAGTTGAAGGAAATATGGTATTTTCATATCTTGATATTTTTGACCCCAACTCTGCAGAAGTTGAAGAGCTTAAGGCGCATTATCGTCGTGGTGGTTTAGGCGATGTTGCAATTAAAAAGCGATTAATTGGCGTGCTTGATGCGTTGCTATCTCCGATGCGCGAACGCCGTGCTGTATTCGCCAAAGACCCTGGTGCAGTGATTGAGCTACTTAAACAAGGTACGCTGCGTACGCGTGAAATAGCGGCGCAGACCATGATTGATGTTCGTAAGGCTATGCAGATCGATTATTGGTAGTTTTTAAAAAATAAAAAAGGGCACTGCCTCAATTGAGGCAGTGCCCTTTTTTATTTTTTAATCA
>CAIKAH010000037.1 GCA_903825355.1 uncultured bacterium
CTTCTGGTTCCGCTGCCACCACTATTGGTACCGGCGGCACAGGCGCAGTTAACATTGGTAACGCAACTGGCAATACTGCCGTTACTGGCGGCATAGACGTCTCTCTTTCTAGCACTTTCGGCCGTGGCATCACCGCTACTGCGGGTGGTATTATTACCAGCAGCTTGAAAAATGCTGGCACTTCAACCCTTAGCGGTAACACAACTGTTGGTGGAACACTTGGTGTAACCGGTGTAACTACCTTAACAACAACATTAAACGCTGGGTATATCCATAGCTCAAGCGACGCAGTAATAAGCGGCAAACTGCTCGCTGAAAAGGGAACTCGTAACATTATTGTTGGTAAAACAGCAGGCGGATCTCTCTCTGGTAGCGCAACAGACAACACTCTGCTTGGCTACGGCGCAGGCGCAGCAGTAAGTACTGGCGACTACAACGTAGTGATTGGTAGCGGCGCAGGAGCTGCACTTGCAGGCGGTAATAACAATATTATCATCAGCAATGGCGCATCTGGCGCAGGAAGCACGGTTGCTAGTGGTGCCAACAATATTTATATTGGTGCTAACGCAGCGCTTAGCAATGAAAGCAACACCATACGAATTGGTAACACCACTGACCACTCAGGTGGCTGCTACATGTCACCAATCTATGGTGCAACAGTAAATAGCGGCACAGGCAGCGCAGTGTATGTTGACAGCAATGGCTTGCTTGGTACCATCCTTTCATCAAGCCGTTACAAAGAAGAGATCAAAGACCTTGGTACTCTTTCAGCAAGCCTACGTAACTTGCGCCCAGTAAGCTTTGTCTACAAAGGCGATGCTGACCGCGTACCGCAATATGGTTTAATTGCAGAAGAAGTAGAAACGGTAATGCCAGAATTGGTTATTTACAACAAAGACAAGCAAGCAGAAACCGTTCGTTACCACTTGCTTCCTGCTATGCTCTTGAACGAGTATCAACAGCAAGACAAACGCGTTAATGCACTTGAGCAAGAACTGGCTGCATTGCGTGAGCAAATTAAGGCAATGGGCGACAAACAAGAACAAGCAGCTGCATAAGCTTTTATAGCTTTACGGCATTAATTAAAAAAAGGGGATGGCATATGCCATCCCCTTTTTATTACCAACCAAAAATAAGATTGTTTAACACCAGCAAGTCTGAGCAAGGCCTATAACTTCGCCAGCTCTTCAATCGATAAACCAGTCAACGTTGCGACACGTTCAACAGGCATCTTGTCGGCAAGCAGATTCTTGGCAAGCTCACGTGCTTTTTTAAGCTCACCCCTTGCTTCACCTTCTGCAATGCCCTTTTTCATGCCCTTTTCCATACCCTTTTCCATACCTTTTTCCATACCCCGAGCTTCTGCCAGTTCAGCTTTTTTTATTGCTACATCAAGCTCTTCTTGGGTTGCTTCTGCTGCCTGCTCTTTGAGCATATTTTTTTCGTACACAGCAACCTCCTGCACCGACCACGTCATTTTGTTCAGCGCTTGACAAGCCTTAGCAAATTCATCTTTATTCAATGCTGCAGGTATTTCATGGCAATGATTAATTTCTTTGAGTAAAAATAGCCACTTATCCTCGTCACTGACTAGCTCTGCTTCGGTTTTATTAAACTTTGGTAGCTCAACCAATGCAAGTGTTAATCCGGTAAAATTATGTTCATGCGAATCTTTATCCAACATCAAATGTATTGATTTGTACGATTTTTTATCTGGAAATACAGAAAAGCCCTTGGTGATTGCTAGAACAATAACCGGTTTCAGTTTAGTATATCGGGCGCCCTCTTTAAATTGCTCTGCATACGTTTTTGCTCCGTACAAAAGCAACCGTTTTTCAAATGCTGCTTCATAGGCATTTTGCATTTCAATAATAAATTGCCTGCCCTTTTTGTCCGTGCAATGCACATCAAGAATTGTTTTTTTGCCGCCCATTTCCAGTGCTTGCCGTTCATTATTGAGAAATCTAATTGAAACAATCAGCTCATCACCCGTGTATTCCAAAATAGTGTTTAAAAAAGCTATGGTCACATCCTTAAGATTGTTTGCCCCAAATAATTTTTTAAATGCTGTATCATATTTGGGATCCATGAATTCGATCATAATTATTCTCCGGCATGGGAAACTGCTTTGGCATAGTAACACCTGCAATCAGTGTAACACAGATGGATAGAAGGACCAATCGCCTTGGCAAACAGCCTTAAATCACTCTACTTTTAGCTCTTAGCCAATCGATCAATCAGCGCCTGAAAAAATACCTCGCTCCAGGCATCAACCCCTGCTTTTTGAACGCCATGCAAAAAACGCACTGCGTCAGCACGCGCAACTTCCCAATCAATAGTCTTAATTTTTGCGCTTAATGCAGCAATAAGCCATGGGAGTGTTACAATCGTTTTTTGCCCTTGCCAGGGACCTGTTTGATCCAACGCATAACCCAAATGCTCATAATTGGGGAGCACACGCTGCGCAGCGTACCAAGCAAAATCAAACCAGTCACGCCCCTTGATGTAGGGACGGCACAATAATGCATGGCACTTGCCGGCAAATAAGCTAGGAAGATCTTGCGTGTGAATAGTAAAAACATAGGGAAAATCAAGCACCACTCGCTCGGTACACGATGCAGCTGGCGGGTTAGTATCAATTTCTAGTTTTATTTTAATCACCTGCTCGTCTGCAGTACCTCGCAAATGGTTAAAAACAAGCACCTTACCAAATGAATTATCTTTTAAAAATGCTGCCTTGACTACACTGTCTGCCGCAGATTTATCAACAACGTTACACGACAATCCATACAACAAAAACTCATCCTGAATAACTTTTAAAAAAGGCTCCCAAACAAATGCTTTTTGCTGATGCGCGTGCAAGCCCACAAAGCGCAACTTCTTGCAGAATTTCTTTCATTGCATTGAACTCTTCAGCAGCCGATTTTGCCGCATATGCTTTGAGCCGCTGTTCAATTATCGTTCTGGTCATATTTTCTCTCCCCTAATTTGGCAAATCTCATCCAAAAACCGTTGTAACCACTGCCGCACACGAGGGCTTGGGTATTCCTTACATAACTGAGCAAGAAAATGGATATCACTTGCAAGCACGGTCTCACGATCAATGCGTAAATCTTCTTCTAGAGCTTTTAGCGAAGGCCAGTGCCTACGCCAGACATACATAAAATCAGCCAGCGCTCGCCACGGCTCAGCGATTAAAGAAATGCCCGTAGGCGATGTTCGCCGTACCACGCCAAGGTAAAAATGTTCGGCTGGCACATATTGAAAACTAAACGTTCCTAAATACGTCTCAAATTCACGCCCTCGTCGCGGTGTCACCGAAGTGAATGTGTATACTGCCTCAGGAATCCAACCATGATACGACAGTGCAGACTCCAGGCTAATCATGGATGGTTGATACAGTTGATTTGATAACTCAAAGGGATGGGGTAGAGCGTTTTTGGTATGACTAGCAATTATATACAGCCCCCTGCGTAGCCTGAGGAGCCTACCATCTTTGACAGCTCTCTTTACTAAAGAATGACGGGCATCAGTCGTCTTGTGCAAGATGGCAGCCAAATCATCATCAGTAATAAAATTTCGCGGCCATTCAGCTAGCTCATCTCTAAAATCTCTTTTCATAAAAACCTCATTTTTGTGCCAGCAACTGTCAAAAAATGACAGTTGCTGTCTTAATTTTAGGTAACCAGAGGAAAAGAAGCAAGTATTTAGCTACATTCAGTTAGGCCAAACAGGTGGACGATTGAGCGGAATAAAAACTGAGCGCGGTAATGCGCCTACGCCCAGGCGGATAAAGCGCGACTGGCCTGCGCACAACATCTGCAGTGCCGCAATCCTGCCCGCCAAAGCCAAGAACAGGTGGTCGATCGAAAGCAGCACGACAAAAAATAACCCCCGCCGGCAGTGGGTCTGCAAGCTGGGGATTTGTACAGTTATTAATTTAAATTATAAGCTATAAGGCACCTCGAAGGTTTCCAAGCAGAGGCAACTAAGGTTGCTTGCACTGTTCAGTTTATTCCAGAGTGCATTGGAAACATCCCATTTCATGTTAAACTGGCCACGTGGTCAGATGAGGTAGCCAAAGGGAGACGAGATGCAAAAAATTTATTTGACAGAAAAAGAGTTTAGATCAATCCGTACCAAAGGCGGGGTATATGTTGATAAAACAAAACACATCTATGACCTTTTTAAAGATGATCTCTATTTCTTTCTTGCCCGCCCCCGCCGCTTTGGCAAATCCCTGCTATGCACCACGCTGGGAGAGCTGTTTGAAGGGAACCGTGAACTGTTCAAGGGTCTGTGGATCGATAACAGCGATTGGAAATGGCAAAAGCACCCAGTCATCCGCTTGGACATGAGCAAAGCGGCCTCAAAAAATGGTACCGCAGAGACTGTGCGCGAAGGAATGATAAACATGCTCAACGACAATGCTGAAAAGCTTGGCGTAACAAACCTTGAGCTAGACACGCCATATCTTATGTTTGAACAATTGATAAAAAAAGCAAAAGATATTTTTAATAAAAATGTCGTTATCATCATCGACGAGTACGACAAACCACTACTTGATGTTATCGATGAAACAGCACGACACATAGAAATTCATCGAGAATTAAGTGACTTTTACAGTCAGCTTAAGCCAGCTGAAAGCAATTTAAAATTTGTTTTGATCACTGGTGTGTTTAAATTTACCCAAACATCAATTTTTTCTGGTCTAAATAATTTAAACGATATTACCTTTGATCCTGCAGCAGCTGAAATTGTTGGCTATACTGAACAAGAAATACAAACATTCTTTGCCCAGCACCTAGAAGCATTGGCACTAAAAAACAATATGCCTACCGAAGAGATGATAGTTACGTTGCGGAAAAAATATAATGGGTACAGATTTGGCATTGATGTTGATACTGGCAAACTCGCTGGTAGCGTTTATAATGCCTATGCATTGAATTACGTATTTGAAAAACAACAGCAACTGCAAAAATGGTTTGAGTCAGGATCGCCAACTGCACTTATTAAAAAACTTGCCGAAAAACAATTTTTAGAACTGTCTCCCAAAGAGCTTCTCGTTTCTTTTGAAGCACTTAATAATTCATGCAGCCCTGATGAAATAACGTCGCTCAGCATGCTCTACTACGCCGGCTACATGACCATGAGACAGTGTGATATCGATACAAGCGGTGCAGAACCAGAGACAATCATCACCCTTGATTTTCCTAACACAGACGTAGCCCAAGCCTTTGCCAAGAAGCTACTCCCTTTATTATTACGGACAACCATTGAGGCAGTCGATCATCTAATCAGAAATTTAAATAATGCTTTTAAACAACAACGCTTAGAAGACTTTAAAGACCTTTTAAACGACATTCTCGCCCCTATAAATTATCAAGTATTAACATGGCCAAACAACCCTATTCCGCTGGAAAATTTATACCAAATTGTTTTTCACAATACCTTTAGAGCTTGTAATGTGCGCACTGCCATGGAAGACACCACTATTCGCGGCCGCATTGATATATCAGTTGAACTTGCCAATGTAGTTTATCTTTTTGAAATCAAACGAGATGAATCAGCAGCTAGCGCTATTCAACAAATTAAAGATCGGGATTATGCCCGCAAGTTTAAGCATCTAAATAAAAAAATCTATGCTATCGGGGCATCAATCAATGCCAAAGATCGCATAGTTACAGAACTTGCTTGGGAGCTTTTGTAAGCCCGCACATCGCAGTTCTATCGCATAAGGATTACGCCCAGGCGGATAAAGCGCGACTGGCCTGCACGCAACATCTGCAGTGCCACCTTCCTGTCTGCCAAAGCCAAGAGCAGGTTTCGATCGAAAATAGAAAAAGGGCCTCCGAATGGAGGCCCTTTTGAAACAAACGATAGTTTGTTATTTGCTAACGAATTTGAGCTAAGTGAAGTGCGGCTTTCACTAAATTCGCAGCTTCCTTTTTGGAGCGTGTATTGCCGATTGCTACTGAGCCTACAGCTTTAGCTACTTGAATCATTGTTTGAAGTTGGCCGATAGCAGTAGCAAGATTTGCATCCCTAGCTGGAATGGCAGCTCCGTCAAATTCACGCCACAGAGCATTCAAAGCCACAATTGCCCCATCATAACCAGCAATCCTAGGATCTACCACAGGAGCAACACCAGGCGCTCCACCGCCGCCAGCAGCAGCGGCAACCAATGCGGCAGTCACTTCAACGCTTAGTGCTCTTCGAGCACCACCATTTGCAGTAATTGCATCAGCAACACCCGGCAGCGCAATCACTCTTCCAAGCTCAGTAGTCAGATCATTTGCACTTGCTACCACAGTGCCCGCTTGTGCAATACCAGCAGCCGTGCAAGCATTATTCACAGCAGTTTCTACCGCCGTAACCCCTAAAGCGATGTTTTGGTCGTCAGTGCCATCGAGAGCTTCGCGGGCTGCAGCCGCTTGTTGGGCAAGGTTTGCGCCTTTCATAATTGTATGCTGCAATTTTCGCTTTGCTGCTTTATTTTTTAGACCATGTCTTCCTGCCTTGCGAGCAGCAATCTTAGCAAGATCACCAGGAGATGCACCCTTTCTAATGTCTTTAATTTTGTGATGGCCGCCTACTACTACCCCAGCATCAGCCAATTTCGCTTGACTACGAGCCGTTTTCATTGCTTCAGAAAATTCTCTGAATTTAGCAGCTAATTCACCAGCGCCATGATATCGATGTGCAGCTAACTCAGCATCAACCCAATAGCACAACTGAGCAGCAGCCAAGCTATGAAGATCGTCTTTGGTACACGCAACCAGAGCAGCATGCTTAGGGCCTAGAGCTGGAATAGCGGCCTGCACATCAGCAGTAGGATCAGTGGCTAGAGCAAAATGATCTGCACCTCGTGGTGCATCAGCTGCTACCGGCACGGTGATTTTTTTCAAAATGTCTACATTTTTTGCGGTAGCAGCAGCAACAGTAGCCGCTGCAACCAGGCCGGGAGCATTCGCTGGAAATGGACCAGCGACAGCAGCAACAGCACCAGCAGCAGCGCCCCAAGCAGCAGGCACAGCAACAGCACCCACCACAGCAGGAGCAGCACCAATAGCGGTTTGTACTTCTCCGCCAGCAACCACCTGTCCTGCAATAGCATGAGTAATACCTTGAACAGCAGCCCATGCACCACCTAAACCATCACAGCCACAGGCAGTTTTAATGGCTGCATTATCCGCTACTGCAAGTCCTACAAATTGACTCAACGCCGCAGCACCAATGGTAGCCGCTCCAGCAGCAGGAGCAGCCGTATCAGCAGGTAAGCTTTGAGCAAGTCCATAAAGCACAGCACCCAGAGCAGCACAGATAGCAACGCCAGCAGGGTTATTGCCAGCTCCTGTCGCATTTAGAGCATTTTTTTCCGCAGCCACACGAACAACGGCTAAAGGATCGCCAGGAGTATTAGATAAACTCGCAACTGAACCATCGGCAATGGTATCATTTGCATTAGTTGCACCACAGGCCGCAATTGCTTGAATTTCAGTTGCTACATTTTTTATCGCAGCACACATTTCGGCAATGCACTTCGCCATTGCAATTTGCGGTACATTCGCTGGATCACCAAGCAGTACTTCAAGTGCAGCTTGGACTTGTTGCTGATTAAATCCGCGATGAGCCTTAACTTCTTTAGTCGGTGCACCAGTTGCAGCTTTTCTCCCCTTAACAGCACGACGTTCTTTTACAGCCAATTTTTGACGCTTATTAAATAATCGTGCTCGCTCGCTGGCAAGATCTTTATCAGGATCACCAGTACGAGCACCCCTACCGCCACGTTTTAGACCGCCCCCTCGGCCTTTTCTTACTCTATCAAGAGCTCGTGCTTCAACTTCCTCATCTGAAGAATCATGGCGAATTTTTGGAGCACCAAGTACATAGCCACGCCCAGGCACTACTCCTCCATGAGCACCAGGAGCTGGCGTCAGTTCATGCTGACGCAATTCCCTAGCCCTTTCTTGCGCATCTTTTAAGTCTTTCTGTAATTGAGCTAGCTTTGCGCCTGACTTACCACGCATTGTCGCCTGAATTTGTGAAACAAGTGCTTCTGCTGCGGCACTAGTGCTAGCTTGAGTAATTTTAGTTTGCCATGTTGATGCAGCCGCAAAACACGATTCGGCTAGCAAAACAACTGCACCCAAGGCGCATAAAAAATGTTTATTCATTAATAATCCTTAAATTTTAAGGGTTAACATGCCAAATACTGAGTACACATCATTGCTGCTGGTACCAGCACGAATCATTTCGTAGCTGCCACCGATATGTGCATGCAACAGTTGTCCTGCGACACGGCCACTGTAGCCAAGCGAACCAACCACTTGGCGCGAGAAGTATTGTGGCATGCTTGCACCACGCACGTTCAAATCAGCGTTCGTTAAGGCTAAATCAGCATTTGCTGCAGGGTCGTTGCCAGCATTAACGTTAATCAAAATATCTTGGTCAACAGAAACAACATTCGCGCCAGATTTTTCACCCGCAAAAACTTTATGTTCTGGAGCAACGACCCCACCAGCTGGTGCGAATTGACCAGCGATAAAGGTGTGTTCAGGCATGCTACCACGTAAACTTAGCTTTTCTGCTTCACGTACAAAAACTGAATAGCCTACTGAGGCAGAAAAGGCTTTGAAGCGAGCTTCAATGCTTGCACCCAATGTTACGTTTTGCAACAACGAAACATGTACTGGACGGGTAAGTATATTTACGCCCGAGTCAACAGCATAAGCATTTTGTCCGCCAGCAACAGCAGCATCATTATCGTAAGACAAGAGCAGCAAGTAACGGCTCCATGGGCCAGAAGCAGTCAAATCAAAAGTACGGCGTTCACTGCCTGAAAGCTGCGCTTGATATTGACCATAGCCACGCAATGCTACAGCACCATGGGAGAAATGAAATACATCTTTGTGCGCCATTAAATAGGCGGCAATGTTGGTATGACCATTGCTACCTAAGAGCGGTTCAAACAAGTACTCGGCCGTTGCCTTTTCTGAAGTTGGCAAATCACCGCGCACACCAAGCGTCAAAAATGAAAATGGACGTAGGCTTAAATCAAGGCTCAGATCACCAAGCCCACGCGCTTCAAGCACATGCGAACTGATTTTACCATAGCGCTTGTTAGGGTTGCTCAGTGCCTCAACAACAGAGAGCGAATACTGTGGCTGCAATGATTGCACAAGGACACCATTAACATTTAATTGTGGAACAATGCTTCTGCTAGCAAATTGATGCTCAATATTTGTTTCTTTTAAGCGCATGGTGCTACGCATTTGTGCTACCGGCAGGCTAACGGCTAATTGCCATGCCATGCAGCCAATCTTATTACCATAACGCGCTTGTGCTGTTGCACTGGTACGCTCAAAGTGTGGCTCAAGGCTAATCACGCTGGAGTATTCATTAAACCATTGCGCAACATCGTCCCCGCCAGCAAAAGGCCCGCCTGCACCATTCTCACCAACCACTTGCAGCCAACTGGCAGAAATATCTTTAGCGGTAGTAACCGCGGCTCCGCTCACCACCAAATTATTTTTGCCGCCAGGCAAGAAATACGGCGCAAAGTTTTTGTCGCTCGTGGATGACTCAAACTGCACTACCGAGCCAAAGGTAAAACGAGGAGAGCAACACGCTCTGCCTCCCCGCTCTTTCTCGCTCTGCGGGCTTCGGCCATTCGACGAGCTCAGGCTGCGCGGGTTTCCGCATTTGCCACAATCGTTTTCGCACGTGCTATCGCGCTGGCCATGATGAAAATTCGCATCATCCGCCAGCATCAAAGCCTGCTCAGACCACTGCAAGCGGGGTTGGTAATAGGTTCTACCGGTCATGGTATCAGCAAACGCTGCTGACACAGCGCACAATGCAGCAAGCACCGGCGCTAAGCGTAAGATTCTCATCCTCTGTCCCTTTCTTAAAATATCTTGATCTTGCTACCTTTTTGTCATCCCGGACCCCAGATCCGGAATCCACCACACTTCATCTTCACTCCCCTGGATCCAGGTTCTTTGACCGGAACGACAAGAGCCTGCCTGATACGATTGGTTGTATGCGGCTTTCAAAAAAGGACCACTGTTTTGGCTGTCCCCAGTGTAAAAAAACGAGCCAGCAAAATGCATGCTTTTCGAAAAGAGCTCACGATTGGCACGATTTTTAGACGGTTTTTAGACAGGCTTTGATTGACGGGCAGCGCGTGGTACACTATGCCTTCTGAGGTAAAAGCCGGGACAAAGTGAGGAGCTAAAACATGCAAGAAATTTTGCTGACTGAAAAAGAGTTTAAATCTATCCGTACAAAAGGCGGTGTGTATGTCGATAAGACTAAACACATTTACGATATTTTTAAGCGTGATCTTTACTTCTTTATTGCCCGCCCGCGCCGGTTTGGTAAATCACTCCTGTGCAGCACCCTCAGAGAGCTGTTTGCCGGCAACCGTAACCTCTTCAAAGGCCTCTGGATTGACAACAGTGACTGGCAATGGGAGAAACACCCGGTTATTCATTTGGATATGACTGCTGCCGCGGGTAAAACAGCAACCGCTACTGAGGTGCGCAAGGGGATTGTCGATTTACTGTTAA
>CAIKAH010000038.1 GCA_903825355.1 uncultured bacterium
ATCAATTACTGGTTGCTGATATGGCTTTTCGTGCAAGAATTTATACGATATACTATCCACCGGGCCTCTATCGAAAAAACAAATGCTAGGACAAATGTTTTTAGAAACCTCATCTGCTAGTTCATCAAATCGGATAGAAACTTTACTTTGAAAATCATCTGCCAAGTATGGATGTTCAATACCAGCAGCTTGCTCTTCTTGAATAATTTGCGTTGCTGCTTCAGGAACCGTTCTAAAGCCCTTACTTCTTAGTGTATCAATCGTCGTTGTTTTTCCTGCCCCAGGAGCACCAATAATAATAAACCAGGGAGAAAGAAGCCCTGTGGGCTTGCTTGCTCTTAAAGAAATATAGTCGGTGACACGGCCATCTTTTGAAAAACAAGCCGCTGCTGACGCATGCAAACCAATACCAATCGATAATAATCCAACTAGCAATACCATATTCTTATGCATGATTCACTCTTTCTCTCTCTTTTTGTTGCCTTTTTTTCACCAGTATTCTAGCCAATTCTAAATCAGGATTCCTCAAAGTCAATAAAAAAGGCCCCGAACAATTTTGCCGAGGCCTCTAGGAATCGCTATTTTTTCTTAGTACCGACGCTGAGCAAGCATCTCGTTACGCAATGATCTGAAATGGCCTTCTGCTTTATACTCTTTGTGCTTCAAAATATATTGCTTAATTTCCAGCAACATGCAGCGAAGGTCTTTACTCTTTTCAAGCAGCTCCATGCAGCCACTTGTAGCAAGTAATGTTTCATTTTTCTTTAGCCACGCAATATCATCAGTAATTACTGAAATATAACGGTGGAACGGGGTTCTCTCTGGATCAAAGCTTTTACCAAGAAAAATTCTATTAAAAGTATCTGAGGCATGGCGCTTTACCCGACGATTTTCAACAATCTTACCAAGCTGCTTTTTAACTTTTTTTTCGTCTTTTTCAGCACTCACAAGAGCCAACTCTTCGCGGTATTTTTGATCAATAGTATTCAGTATGCGCTCGCCGCGTTGCACTGGCGTTTCACGCGGGCGTTGCTTACCACAAGCGCTCAATAAAAATACAATAGCAAGAGCACCTGAAAACAATGCCCCTGGCTTAATTTTTCCTACAAAACTCATTAAAAAACCTTCCATTTTTTGAAATAATATTTTAGCAGTACCATTTTAAGTGTAATTTTTTTTAAAAAAGGCACAAACGGGTAGTGGCAAGAAAAGGCTAAAAAACTGCTATTTTAGGAAAAACAGCTTGCCAAGACGCCCTGCAAAAACATTCTTTATGCTATTTCAAGAATATTTTTTATCGCTACTAGACAAAAGAGCATGCTGTAACTGTTTTCTTTCCGTGTAACTTTCATACCCTGAAGCAGGCATTTTTCGTCATATCGCCTGACTTCAATAAGAAGTTACGCTCCCAGCAAAAAATTTCTAACTGATGCATCAATTGACCTGGTCGATGCCCCCTAAGTTTATGCAAAATGTATCCTTGGTTATTGGCTCTGCGATGAAACTTTTGAATTTCAAGGCAAGACAATACGCAATCACCAATAATTACTATACAGCATTAATGATCGCTATCCAGCGAAGTTATTAATACCGCAACGAATCAAGCACAAGATTACGTACTTCTTTTGTCATCTTGGTGCGAGAATCAGCCAATAGCATTTTTACGCATGCTACATATTCAGGGTTATAAACCAACTTTCCATGCCGCCTTTGATAAGACGGATTATTAATCAATTCTATTAAAGCTGTTTCCCCCTCGTAGTTTTTTGCGCTTAAATCTAGATCTTCGCGAGCAAGTAACGCTGCTAAAATAGTAGGGCAATAATGATCAACCGCCGCAACAAATAAAGGCCTTGATAAATAGGATGATTCAGCATTAACATTAGTTCGAGGGTCAGCTATAAGCATTTTTACAAGAGCATCATCTTTATGGCTCGATGCATATTCAATTGCTTTATTTAGTAATACAAAACCATTCCAAGAAATATTGATATCAACAGGATAATTAGCCATAAGATCACGCACAATATCTACTAGCCCATTACACACCGCTCTGGCTAGCGCTTCCTGTAAATGCTCACGGGTATTCCGATGATCTGCAATAAGTAATCGTACCACCTCAAGCAGTTCATTCTTGTAAGAACATGATTGAGCAAACTGTTTCAACACCTGAGTTAATGGCGTATTTCCACCACGAACGTATGCTGCTGTTGTCAACAGAGGATTAGTCCGAGAATCAGCAAGTAACAGCTTGACGGTATTTACCCGAGGACAAGAAAATTGAAAGGCTGCGGCCTCCATAAGGGCAGTTTGTCCAGGAACAGCTGCAGCATTAACATCAAGCTCAGCATTTTTCAAAAACTCAATAACTAAATCATCCAGCCCATAAAAAGCCGCCAGTCTAAATGCAGCCCCACCATCTATATTAATATCATGCGGCCGAGCTTGAATTATTTTTTTCGCTATATCAATTAAGTATTTTTTATCTTCAGGATCAACTCTTCCAATCTTGTCTATAATCTCATATAAAACAGTATTTCGCTCTAAAGGCTTTGTCTCATCTAAAGGTATATTAATATCCGTTTGGTCATCTGCAATAAGAAGATTTGCCACGGCTGCACTGCCTTGCCGGATAGCACGCACAAGCACAGGCATAGGAACATGATTATCATGTCTATACGGTAAGGCAGGGATCCCTGCCCCCGGCTCACTGCTATAGGATGCATTAACATTTGCTCCACAAGCAAGCGCTACTTGAGCCTTGAGAACATCATTAGTATGTGCTGCAATAAATAGCGCCTTACTCGGATCCTCCGGAATAAAAAAATCTGGAAGATGCTCATTAGCAGATATAAAAAATAAGTTTTTTATATCGTATTTTCCATCCTTATTAACAACGCTAATACCACGCGTTTCTAATGCGTAAATAATCTTAATAAGCGGCTGCAGCTCTTCTGGCGTCAATGAATCTGTGTGTACAAGATGTAAACCAATAATATCACAATGATATTCTTCTGATTGTTCATTAATCATTAGGGTATTGGATAGAGAGAGTGCTTGTCGTTCTTTAGTTGTTAAAAATTGCCCTATAAAATCACCAACTTTCCGTGGCATTTTAGCACGAACTGAAGTACATCTACGCAACCCCGCTGAAGAAAGGACTGTTTCACCCATCGCCTGCAAAGATTGGGAAACAGCAAGTACCATTAAAAAAGCAAGCGGAGAAATCAGCGATAAAAACATATAAGCCTTTCGATAGTTGCCTTGCATTTTACAGTATGATCAACAAATTTCTAGAACTTTATTACTTGTACTCATTCTAGTTATCTGCTAGTGCCTCTACTGGCTTAAGACGCGCAGCACGCTCCGCCGGATAAAATCCAAATAGTAGTCCCACGAGTATCGTAAAACTGCTTGCCACTACAATAGGCGCCAACTCCAAAATAACCGGAATAGCGAAGCACTTTTCAACTATCACTGTAGCCGCTATACCACCCATGACACCAAGCAGGCCACCAATCATACAAATCATTACAGCTTCGAGCAAAAACTGTATGCGAATAACCCGCATGGTAGCACCAAGGGCCATTTTAATACCAATTTCTTTGGTCCGCTCTTGCACAGCAACAAGCATGATATTCATTACGCCAATGCCACCAACCAACAATGCAATAAGTGCAGCAATAAGCGCAAAGAGGCCAACTGATTGAGCTGCTTTTTCTGCCTCTGCTGCAAACTCTTGAAAGTCCCAAATCATAAAGTCATTTGAGTCGCCTTCTTCCAGGCGATGCGCAGCTCTAAATATTTTTTCAAGTTGGCGGGTAACCTCTGCAACATCCTGATCAGTGTAAGTGCTCATTATAAAACTACGCAACCGGTTGCCATAATATTTTTGATGCGTTGTAAAAGGAATAAATACATCAGAAATACCTAGTCCCTCCCACTTACCTTTTTTTTTGGGTGGAGCCAATACGCCAATCACTACAAAAGGCTTAAAATCAGTTTTACTATCAACACCTGTCCCGATACGAATTACACGACCTAGTGGATTTGTACTGCCAAAAAGGGCCTGTGCTACATCTGCCTTAAGCACTACTACATTTTCTCGACGTTCAACATGATGCTCATTAAAAACTATCCCTGCCATTGCTTCATACTCTTTGATAGCAAACAGCGTTTGATACCCACTAACTACTTCCACCTTGGTAGTATTGCCTCCATATTCAATATCAATAGCATGAGCTGTCTGCTCGGGTGAAATGTAACGAATACGGGGGCATTGAGCACTAATTGCTTTCATATCGGCCAAAACAAAGGGCTTGGGGTCACGCTTAGTAGCAGACATCCAATTCCCACAACCAATTGCCACCGTTTTAGATCCATAAGCAAGAAATTGTTCACGGGCTTTTTGCTGAGCGCCTTTACCAATAGCGGTAATTGCAATGATACCGGCAATTCCTATTACAATACCTAACAGTGTCAATAATGATCTAATAGCGTGGTGCCTAATGGCACGCAGCGCCATGCGGGCTAGCATTAAGGTCATCATAAATTCTCTCTTTTGTTACCCCGCTCTGCTACCCCTGAAGGGGCATCCTTCGACAAGCTCAGGAGGAGCGGGGGGAATACAAATATAGAGGTGAAAAAATCGCTCCTGGTGAGCTTGTCGAACCACGCCCTGAAAGGGTGGAAGAGCGATTTAACAACATTTCTAACTACCTGCTATCTGTTTTGCTATGCGTTTAAGTTCGTCTGATGCATTCATATCATCAACTAAAACATCATCCTGATCACTAATTCCAGCAAGAATCTGAAAACAAGCATTATCTGTAAGACCGATAGTAACCATTTTCTCTACTAATGCCTTACCTTCTTGCACCCACAATGTTTTAATGTTAGCACCAGGTTGTGCAGCCAGTGCATTCTTCTTAGCAGCTGGTTCAAGCGCTTTAAATGCATACCCAAGGAGCTGGGCTGCATGTTGAAGCGTTTTTCTATTGAGTTGAAATACAAAACCGGGTACTGCTAATACATCTTTTACTTTTGCCACCGTTAATTTTGCATGAACCGTCATACCGGGCCGTAATAATTCATTAGGATTTTTCAACATGACATCAGCTGGATAAGCAGCCTTACCTTCGGTAGTAGAAACTTTTGCCAATCCCAAGTTAGAAATACTTCCTATCCAAGGCGCATGGTCAGGATACGCATCAACCGTAATTTTTGCTTGCATGCCAATCGCAACATCCCCTATTTTATTTTCATCAATCTGGAGGCGAGCCTTCATTGTTGTTAAATTATCTGCCAACTCAAAAATCTTATTAGATGGGACATCCGCTGCAAAAATCTCTCCTACTTTAACCGGAATATATACAATCACCCCATCTCGCGGTGCATATACCATCGTTTGTTCTAGTCTAAATTTTTCACGATCGTACGCTGCTTGCGATAATTGTGCATCTGCCTGCGCGATTTCATACTCCATCGTCAATTTTTCAAACGCATCTGCCGCTAATTGCCCTGCCTTGAAAAGGGCTTGCTCGCGCTTATAATTTGCCTTTTTATAGGTCAACACTGCTTGGTCTTTAGCAACGCGTGCTTGTGCTTCACGTAGATCTGTATCACCTCCATGATTATTTTCAAGCTCTGCCAACAAAGTTCCTTTCGTTACTCGCTGCCCTTCTACCACATGTATTTTTTTTACACGTGCTGAAATAAGCGAACCAATATTTGAAGTGCCTTCCGCCTCTAGATAGCCTTCTGCATGAATCACTTTAGCAATAGATTTTTTTTCTGGTTTTTGTGTTTTAAACAAAACAGCCAGTGGCGGAGAAAAATATTTTTTATAAAAAAACCAGCTACCACCACCAATAAAAAGTATTCCAAAAATTGTTGCTATAAGCCCCCGGATACTCATACACTTAATCCTTCTTAAAAGTACTTTCTAACCACCAACTATATGATGATATAGCACATGCCATTTTTAGAAACAAAAAACATAACGAAAACGTACCATATGGGAGCTACCCCAGTGCAAGCACTTAAGGGTATTGATCTAGTAATTAATGCTGGCGAGTTTGTAGCCATCACCGGATTCTCTGGGTCAGGCAAATCGACTTTAATGCACGTACTCGGTTGTCTTGACAACCCTACGAGTGGACACTATTTGCTCGATGGCATTGATATTTCCCAGGCGTCTCGTGATGAACTAGCCCACATTAGAAATCAAAAAATTGGCTTTGTATTTCAAAAATTTTTCTTACTTCCTGATTTAACCGCCTTAGACAATGTTGCCCTTCCTCGACTCTATGCAGGAATCAGTGAAACACAAGCACGCAGCGAAGCAGCAGAGCTACTAGCCATGGTTAACCTTGCCCAGCGCATGGACCATTACCCCTATCAACTTTCTGGCGGACAGCAACAACGCGTCGCGATTGCCCGCTCTTTCATCAACAAGCCAAAACTTATTTTTGGCGATGAACCCACAGGCGCTCTTGATGTTGCCACCGGAAACGCTATTATCGATTTATTTAAAAAACTGAATGAAGAACAAGGAGTTACTATCATTATGGTAACCCACGAACCATCAATTGCAGCTCGCACTAAACGGATTATTGAGCTCGTTGACGGCAACATCGTGAGTGACAAAAATACCAAGTAGGAAACCAATGATCTTACTCGCCCTCATTTTTTTAGTTAATGCACTACAAGCTGAACCATTAACTATGGCCACTGCTGTGGAACTAGCTCTTAAGCACAGCCCAGATCTGGGTGTATTGCGCTATGCGATCCAAGCTGACCAATCTGCTGCTAAAGCTGCGAAATCTGGTTACATGCCTACCATCGATGCAAGCAGTAATCTCTCACGCCAAGAAGGGCTAAAAAACATCTCAACACAAACAATACTAAGTGCCAATCAACTAATTTATGCAGGATCTGGCCCGCGGCAACAGTATCAAAAGGCTAAAGCTACTGCTGAATGCACCGCCTTAGAAAAAGAAATCGCTGCACATAATATTCGTAAAGAGACCGAAAAAGCCTTTCTGCAAGCCTGGCTTATACAAAAGCAAGCATCGATGCTTCGAGCAATGGCAACATCAAACAACCTGCTCTTTAAAGCACAGCAACACCAATATAAATTACAGAAACTAGACCGCAAGGTATGGCTACAAAACGCTGCAGATTATGCAGACCAAGTAACTGAAACTACCAGCTATGAAGATGATAAACAAAACGCTTATAATGCTTTAGCTTTTCTTATGAGAAAATCAAACGACGTAGATGACGCTAATAAACGACTTGTCTGGCAATACAAACAAAAAATTCAGGAGCTTAAACCGCTAGATACCTATATCAATGCAGCTCTGGCAACACGCCCTGAAGTACCCAAAGGGCTTAAACGTATTGCTGTTGAAAAATGGCATACAAAAATTTTACAAGGTACACGCTTGCCAGTGATTTCAGTAAGTGCGCAAAGCGAATGTGATACACAGCCGTCCAGCACTCCCTTTACCTTTGTCAACAATGGGCTACCGGAAATTGTTGGTAACCCTAATAGAAATAGCATCATCTCAACATGGTCCATTAATCTTGGGCTCAAATGGTCGCTCTTCGATGGGCTGGTAACGCACTACCAAGAACAAGCGGCTCAAGCAAAAAAAATGCAAGAAATATTGAGGCATGAAAAGCAACTGCTCACGATCAAGCACGAAGTGCGAGATGCATATTTTAACTTTGCAAAAGCTCACAAACAGTTTAAAGCACAGAAGTTGCATCTGCTACAAGCCTCCAACGATTTCAAATTACAAAAACAAAAAATGAATTTAGGGAAAATCACTAAAGTAGATCTTGCAGCCGCACAAGCAGCTTGGAATAAAGCACGTTTTGATTGGCTTTCGCAACGCGTCTTGGTAGCACAGTGTGAAAGCGATTTAATGCATGCTTGTGGCTATCCAACACTGACATAGCTGGCCAACATAGACAAAACAAATCTCAAAAATAGCAGAAACAGCTCCAGATAGGCATATTCGTGTTTTAAACACCCCCCTTTCCGCGGCCCAGAAACACTAAAAAAGCCTCCGCATTTTTTCATGGAGGCTTTTTAGAATCTGATATCAATATTTTCTAGAATTGGAACAGCGTATAGCAAGATGCATGTCCATTATTTGATGCCAGAAACAAGTCATACGCTCCCAAGCCGGCCAAACAAGCTGGAAACAATAATGCTCTACTCATTCTGTCACTACCAGACATTGTTGCAAGCGATATAATACCACACACAATTGCCTCAGCAAGCTCAAGAATTCCCAGTGCTTTGTAGTTGACTTGGCCAATATCTTTTTTGCGGGTGACAGCATGGTATGAATTAACGGCACCGCTAATGATACAACATCCAGCTAGTGATCCACCAGCAAGAGCATTATCAATTTACAATTTATTTTACCGATGATAGGCTACCGAATATGGAATGTTTGTTAACTCTTATGGAGTTTTTTTATGAAACTGAAAAATATCGTTCTTGCAATCAGCTTGGTAGCCACTGTTGCTCAAACGGCAACTGCAGCTAAGACTCAACCAGGGAATCAGCGTGGAGCTCTTGCAACTCTTGCCACTCTTCTAGCCACCACTCTGTGTGTAGAAGCAGTAGACTCCCGTGCGCTACAGATTTGTGAAAACCTAGATACTATTAATCGTGCGCTAGTACAAATAGAAGAAGTCGAGGGGTTTATTTTACCTATGCATCCTCTGCTAGAAGAAGCTCGCCGCTTAGAATACTTACTAGCGGAGCTAGGATGCAATTCTTGTCCAATATTCCCTGCTGCAACCAGAGCCGCATTAGATGCAAAAATGCAATCACTTGTTCGTATGGAAAAACTTGCTCACAAAGGCCGTGATGCTGAAGTAAAAAACCGCCGAAGATAAATGATTGGGGTCTTATTTGTACAGGCCCATTATTTAGTTTAGAGACAAAAATGCCTCCGATGGTAACTTCGGAGGCATTTTTAATTAACGGATTGCTGACAATCACCACTTACGATTTAAATCAGACAATCTTCTATCCGCATCTTGCCGTCTACGTTCATCTTCTGCCCGCTGACGCTCTCTCTCTTGTCGTGCTTGCTCTTCTCGCTGCCGATTCCATTCATACAATCGTTCACGCTCAATTCTATCTTTCTCCGCTCTCGCAGCTGCAACCGGATCCGAAGAAGCTATACTGTATGACATAATTGAACAACAGAACAACACCAAGTAGTGCAGATTTTTCATATTAAATCTTCCTGTGTAAAACCATACTATCCAAACACTAATAAATCGCCAGCTCAAATTAAAACATTAGCAGAGGGCTTTAAGCAATTTTAGTCTAACATATAGATAAAAAAATTCCTCCGAAGTTACCC
>CAIKAH010000039.1 GCA_903825355.1 uncultured bacterium
GTAAAAAAACAGAAGAATGCCGCGTTGGTGTACGCAACGTACGTAAAGATTTTCAAAATGAAGTACGCGATGCTGAAAAAAAGCGCCTTATTTCTGAGGATTTTGGCAAAAAGCTTAGTGATGTTTTACAAAAAACCACTGATTTATTTATTGATAAAACAGAGCAACTTCATAAGAAAAAAGAAACTGAAATTGGACATATATAATAAGCCTTGATCTGATTAAAAATAAAAAGCGCCTGACTAAAAAATCAGGCGCTTTTTATTTTTATACCGTTATTTTGTTTTAGGGCTATCTATTCTGCCTGTCATTACTTCTCTTACATTTCCACGGCCAAAATTACATGGAAGTGCTGGCAAAAAAGGTTCATACCGCATCCCGGGATTAAAAGCACCAAGCTCCGCCTCATAGTCAATTCCTGCGATTGAACCTTCTCCTTCCCATGTTATCTCAGCTGGAATTGAACCATCGTCCAATGGCGGTGATGCAGCAGCTTCACCACTTCCTGTGTGACCATTCAGTATATTACGAGACAACCCTTTATATGCAACATATTTTCCATTCCGTTGTTTCATAACAACACTTTCAACGGCATTAATAAACCTCTTACCAAAAGCATGCTTTATTTTCGGCTGCAATTCCTCTGATAACCTCACATAATGTTTATAGACTTTCAGCACTTTTAGTATTTCCTTATGCTCAAGTAAATCTATTTCCAGAAGCCACACACGTGAATGTTGCAAATCATCCTTAAATGTAATCCCAAATAATCCTTCTGAAAATAACGCCCGTGCTTCAGTAGCATTTGTCAGCGTAATGCAATTAGGGGCATCTGGCAGGGCAACTCCTTGCTGAAACAACTTAAGTGGAGTGATATGATTAAACGCTTCATGCACACGCCACGATACAGGATCTACATTGTCATCACGCAATATTTTACAAGGAGCCTCTTGATCTTGATGCCCTCGGATCAACATAAAAAGCCCTTTTACTCGTAGTAATTTGGTAATATCATCACGGTGCAAAATATACAAATCTTTACGCTCACCACGCCATGCATTGTATCTCCATGCAACAGGAACTACTGGTCTTGAAGCCGCAACTGGAATGCCTGCTAAAGCAGCTGTAACACTTAACGGCCTCATTCCTAGATGAGCACGCACTGCAGCATCTCCAGCTCCTGCTAAACGTTCAGCATCTTGCAAGCAGCAGACATCATTCCATTCATATTGCACACCAAAGTGCGGCGCATAGTAACATATTTTTTGAAACTGTACAGAAGATGGCGCTTCTAATAACTCGCTTGAATCATGATGAGGAGCTAATGCCCCATGACAGCATTGCATAAAATGCACTTGTCCCGTGGCATTATTGTAAACACCTAAAAATAGTGCGCTTGGTAAAGAGCTACAAAAACGCATATAATAATCTTTTAAAAGCTCATCTGTCTTCATAGACGTATCATCTAAACCAGCAACAAGATTACCAAACTTAGAAACAAGTTCTTGGAAGAACCCCGTCTCCCCTGCTAGCCGATTATTTTCATGGTTACCGCGTACCAAATGAACTTGCTTCCAATTTTTGTTTTTCAAACGCAAAATAGTTGCTAAGCATTCAATACCAAACAAACCACGGTCAGTCATATCACCAAGAAAAACTACATGGACATCAGGTGCAAGCTGAAAATTATCTTTTAAGAAACCAAGTCGCTGCATCGTCAGCAAACTACGAATAAGCCCATGCGCGCTACCATGTAAATCTCCTAAAAAAAGCACTGTAGGCGGCTGCTCTGTTCTATCAGCCCGCACAATATTTTTTTCCACAAATGATTCATTTCGTTGCAAAAAATCATGCATTTCCCCTGCTGTGCGAGCATACGTTGTCTGATCACCGCCAAGCCATAGAGAGGGCTCATGGCTTAGTGATGCTACATCAAAATAGTCTTCGAACTGTTTAATAATATCTTCGACAGGAACAACAGAAGCTTTCCCTCTAAGTTGCGCTTCAAAATAAGCATTAACCTTTTCACTAGGAAGAAACACCTGCTCTGGAACGTTATGGAAAAATGTATCTGCCAAGCTCTCTAGACTTGTAAAAATGCCCGCATCGACATCATAAGTAAAACACTCCTCAATCTCGAAACCGGGAGAAGAGCTACGACTCTCATCAGAATAGATATCATCATCAAAAGCTGCTTCCAATTCCTCACCGGTGCCAGCATTCGAAGAAAAGCTATGAGGGGTTACCTGGAGAGCTCCTTTTTCATACGGCACTAATGCAACTGGCGCTGCGGCAGGCTGATACTCTGTCGCTACACTATCTTCACTTTTTTGCTGACGTAGCAATGGCCTCAAAATAGGCTTTATTGGCGTTGGCTCTGGTAAGCCTGCAAGAGCTGCAACCGGTTCCTCTTTTACGATACGCGGAGCATCCAATGGCTCCACATGAAAAGCACGCACTGGTTTTTGTACACAAAAGACAGCATTGAAGCCATTAAAAAGTACTATTGCTAATAGACTTTGCCTCAAGAACCAAGTACCAAATAGTATATTCTTCATTAGTCAGCACCACTTACAGGAACAATGCCTAAAGCGTCACGTACAGTACCATGGCCAAAGGTACATGCCAACGTATCCCCCTTCGGCATATGTATACCTTCTGCTAATGGTATTTCTACACAACCACTCGCACCTGCATCATCATGCCATACAGCTGGGGTCTGAATAGTACCGCCAGCATCTTCATCACTACCATCACCTGCGCTGCCATTTATTACTGCGTCTGCAAGCGGCTTGCAGCTAACGTATTTATCATTACGGCTTTTTTGTAATAAATTTTTAATACCAAGTGGCTGGATCAAGCTAACTGCTGCAGCTTCTCGCTCGGCTATAGGAATTTTAAGAAACGATTGATAAGCCGAAATTAATCTATCCATCGTAGATTGATCTAATAAATCTGCTTCATATATCCATACACGCGAAGCAGAAAAATCTTCTGCAAATAAAATTCCTATAAACCCTTCAGAAAAAAGCCCACGCGCTTCTGTTGCTGTCGTCATTGTCCAACAGTTTGCACTGTCTAACAGTGCAATGCCATTTCGCAAAAATTGCTGCGGGGTTATTCTGCTAAAAGCCTCGTGCAGGCGCCATGAAACAGGCTCAGGTTCACCTTCCCGCAGCACTTTGCATGGCGCATGTTGATCTTGATGCCCACGAGCCAACATAAACAGCCCGTTTCTATGCAACAATTTAGTAACATCATCCCGATGTAATGTATAAATAGAATCACCCCCACGTACTTTTTTGAAAGGGACGGTCTCTGGGCTAGAAAATCTTGCAAGCTTGTCATCAATAGCAGCATCGTCTTTACAGCCACTAAAATGTTGATCTTCTGCGGTACAACAAACATCGTTCCATTCATATTGGCTACCAAAATGGGGACTGGCATAAGAAATTTTTTCATACACAGCGGCCCCGCTATGAGCTAAAAACGGCCGCGGATCATGGTGCACTGCAATACCCCCATGGCATGCCTGCATAAACCGCAACGTACCTCCCTCATAAAAGCCTAAAAATAATGCGCTTGGCAGTGAAGTACAAAATTGTGCATATAATTCGTACAATCTTGTACTTTCGCTTTTTGCATATTTACAGGAAAGCTCAGCGACAAAGCCATAATTTTTTATCATCTTACCGTCTTCATGATTACCACGAGCTATGTGCACCTGCATCCAGTTAGCATTTTTAAGCCTCAGAATGGTATAGATACTCTCTGCACCTCGCAACCCACGGTCAGTCAAATCACCCAAAAATACTAAATGGACATTCGCAGCTAAGGTAAAATCTTCTTGCAGGTATCCTAACTGCTTCATTACTAACAAATTACGCAGCAACGCATGCACACTGCCATGTATATCTCCCATGAATAAGACTAATTGAGGAGCATCTTCAGCATTACGAATAATTTTTTTCTCGACATACGCCTCTGTTCGCTCACGAAAATCAGACGCCCCAAAGGTAAAAAATGACATCTTTTCGTTACGTAGCCACAAATGATCATTCTTACGTTCAGCAAAAATCTTCTGATTGTACAAATTAAATTGTTCCTCTAACACAGAGAAGGGGATCACCCATCCGGCTAAAGAACTATTCAATTTTCCCTTCACATAATCATTTTCACCAAGCCCACCCGGAGAGAAAATAGATTCCGGGGTACATGAAAATAGTGCAGTAGTAAGTGATGACAAGCTTACAAGCTGGTCTTTTGCATAACATTGTGTCGCCACTGGCGATGGTAGTGGCTCGGTTGGTGACCTCAGCGGGCGTGTTTCTTCGGCCTCTTCAGCCACCGCTGCTAGATCAAAATTAAAATCAGCGGATTGAGGCAGGCGCTTTCCTAGCCCTTCTGCAAGGATCTCTCCTCCTGCAGGAAGATACGAAGGGCTAAACGGCACAAAAGAAACCGTCATTCCTAAGCGACTGGGTAGTCCTACATCATCAGTTGCGGTAAATGTCCTTGAACTGTCAGCTCGCCTTAGAGGAACCAGTCCTGAAAGCCCTCCTGTTATAGGAGAAAATCTTGAAGAAGCCGCGATTGAATCGACAGAAGGAGATAACTGGAAATTACTCCTTCGCAGCGGCAACATCGGTGAAAAACGCTCATCTACTGATGCACGGGGAACGACAGGAGTGCTGGTGGTTACTCCTACTCCTAGGCCGACAGGCGCTCGCATCAGCGCCGTTGGATGATCTTCCTCCTCGGTATTTTCATCATCAAAATCTTCATGCCCCCACATATCAGCGCTTGTGGAATTAATAGACTGAATTAATCCAAAGGCAAACAGTAGCCCCCATAACGCACGTATATTTTTATTACTCTTCACTGCAACCTCTCCACTTTTTACTTAAAAACTTAGGTGATTACCCTTCTGTTGGCACACCGGTCAAAGCTATTTATATTTCTATATTTCAAGTAAGCCCTCTTTTGTATTCTTACCTAAACACTTGTAATCACAATAAATACATTACAATTGTAATTATAAATATATAAAAATATCAATAATTTAATCAATTTGCATTTTATTAAATTTAACAAGTAGGCTTTTGACATTTAGAAAAACCCTCGACACTTTCATCAGCTAATTCTTCATCCTAACAGTATGGTTCTCTCCTACCACTGATTATGAACAATCAACCTTAACCGAGAAGCAAACAAGAAAGTGATTGGTAAAAAATTCGAAAATTATGGCAAAGCATCGCCAGTAAATGGATTGCATATATCAAAAAACAACACAACGGCTATTTATTTATTTTTATGTCCCCGAGGGGCAAAAAAAAAGGGATCTTCTTTTGCAGAAAATCCCTTTAAAAATTAAAGTCTTATGAATTTATAAAACTACTTGGTAGGCAAGATAAGCAATAAATAAACTTACCAAGGCTGCTCCCGTACCTCGCCCCATTGGACGACGTTTCATAAGACCAAAGGCTAAAACACCAAACGCTAAGAACATGAACATACAGGCCCAGTGTAAACCTGCAAGTTGCACAGGTTTATTAGAAAGCACTGCTAATAAGCCTAAAATCAGGGTTGTTTGCCCCAATACCGTGCCAAGCGTTGGGCCAATAGCAAGGCCAAAATCACCACGGCGCAAAGCGCCAAAACAAAGGGCCAACTCAGGCAATGTTGTACCAACACCCAGAATAGTAGCCCCAACTGTTTCAAGAGGCAAGCGTAACCCTTCTGAAACCGCTAATGCATAGGTCACCGTCACATGTGACGCAACCATTACCGCCCCCAGGCTTACTGCAAGCTTAAGAAGCAGCAACGAGGTAGAATATGGACAATGCGGTTTCTTAGCCTTTTTGCAACAAGAAGAACAGCTTTTTTGTACACATCGCAAACAATCAGCTGGTAAAATCTCTTCTTCCCCGTGCACCAGGTCACGCATCTCTTTATGCTTCCAAAAATAGCCAATAGCTGCTGCGTATACCGCAAGCAATACTAGACCATGCAAAGCCGTAATATTCCCCAAGCACAACAACGTAAACATAATTAGTGAAGTTAAAAACAAAATACCCAGTAATTTTTTATTATCAGCAGCAGACATGCGAATTTTGTTGCCTGCAATGAGTAACGCTGACCCTACAACCATCGTCACATCACTAAAATTACCCCCAATAATATCACCAATTGCCACTTCACTAACCCCAGCAAGCGCAGAAGATATAGTAATCGCCAGCTCAGGAATATCGGCAGCTATGGCTAGCACTACAAAACCGAGGAAAAACGTTGAAACATTAAAGCGATGCGCAACTAAAATAGCATTGCTCACTACCGCATCCCCACTAAACCACAACCCAAACAGGCCACCAATAACACCAACAAGATATGCAATAAGCATCATATCCATTAAAAAACTTTCTAAAAAATAATATTTATGCGCAAAAAACTTACCGACAAAACAGAAATAACCCCGCCACAGTATAATCGAGCTCCTTTTTTACTACAACCGGCACTCTTCATTCTCAAACAAAAAACAGCTTTTTTTAATAAAAAAGACCTTTTTATAAAATAACAGTTGAAAATATTTATCCTATTTGTAATATATAAATATATTGTTACAATTAGCTAAAAATACGTCTTTTCTATCTTAATGGAGGTTATAATGAACTTTTTTTTACTGGTCGCGCTGCTTTGGCTACCTACGACTGCATGGGCGATGGATAGCCATAACGCTGCTGCCGAAGAAGAAATAACCGTAAGCTGCAATGAAAATACTTTTTCTGCAGATAACCTTTTAAGCTTTGCGCCAGTCGAGGAATCAGTGGCCATGATTCTTGGTACTGCACCAGCAACACCACAACCAGCACTAGAACCAGCTGGTAATCCTTCACCTTTTGGCTGGGAAGATCATGAGCTTTCTGCCTCCAGCGATGATGACGAAGAAGACAGTAACGTTGAAGAAGCAGAACCAACGTCTGCCCCTGCCGCCCACGCTGTAGCCATGGCCAGTACATACTCTGTTGCTACCCAACCTAAACCAAACAAGCGCAGAAGAGCTGATGACGATGCTTCTAAAAAATTTGTTTGTGTTTGGCAAGACTGCGGGTATGCAACTAATCAAAATAGCCACTTCAAAGGGCACATGCGCACACACACCGGTGCAAAACCTTTCCAATGCACAGAATGCCCCAAAGCGTTTGTTCAGAACGTAGACCTCATAAGACACATGCGCACTCACACCGGCGAAAAACCGTACAAATGCGACGAATGCGGTAAAGCGTTTGCTCTGAATAGCGATCTCAAAAAACACATGCGCACTCACACCGGCGAAAAACCCTACAACTGTGATGTATGCGGCACCGCATTTAGTGATAGCAGCCACTTCAAACGGCACATGCGCACGCACACCGGTGAAAGACCCTACAACTGTGATGTATGCGGCAAACCGTTTAATCGTCAAGACCACCTAAAAACCCACAAGCGCACTCACACCGGCGAAAAACCTTACAAATGCACAGAATGCCCCAAAGCGTTTACTGAGAATAGCCCCCTCAAATCGCACATGCGCACGCACACCGGTGAAAAACCCTACAAATGCACAGAATGCCCCAAAGCGTTTACTGAGAATAGCCCCCTCAAATCGCACATGCGCACGCACACCGGTGAAAAACCCTACAAATGCACAGA
>CAIKAH010000040.1 GCA_903825355.1 uncultured bacterium
CCAATTGATTGTAAGGCGTTTATGATAGGGGTAATTTTTGATGTTGCTACAAAAAGTTCTGTATATGGTACATTCACGGCAAATCTCCATCTAGAGCGGTTGAAAGAGATAGTAATAATAAAAACGTTACCATAATGATAAAAAAAAATCTTGAGTTTTAACTAAAAAGTTCGTAGATTTGCTGTATAAATTTTTTCAATTATGGGGCTATAGCTCAGTTGGTAGAGCGCATGAATGGCATTCATGAGGCCACCGGTTCGACTCCGGTTAGCTCCACCATTTTTATTTTATCTAATTATTTTTCTATTTTTTACAAAAATTTTTTTCTTTTGTGATTATTCTCCTCTATTATTTTTCTTGCCTTTGATTCATATGCTCGGCATAATCGGTAATCATTGTTACATGCTTGTTTTAAGGATCATAGAAGAGTGAGCTTGCAAGTGTGAGGTGAGGATGAGAGCTGAGGAGAAAGGTTATTCATGATTCACAAAAGGGTTAGAGCGGCAATGCTTATAATGGCGACTGTGATGCGTTCAGTTGCTGCGTTTGCCCCATCGAATGGATTTCGTCCCTATGATCAGGCTTTGCGTATGCCTGGTGTTGCTAGAAAAGCATGGTCATTATCAATGACCGTAGAAAATGGGGCGCGTTTAACGCAATCTCGTAATACACAAGGTGAAGTACGTAGTATTT
This sequence comes from uncultured bacterium, assembly GCA_903825355.1. Lineage (GTDB taxonomy): Bacteria > Babelota > Babeliae > Babelales > RVW-14 > CAIKAH01. The sequence continues at coordinate 694 of CAIKAH010000040.1, forward strand.
TAGGGATTTACGATGATTCGCAATCCTTAATTTCTGGAATTTTTCAGCCGTTATCGCCAATGGAAAGTACTTATAAGACTCTTTGGCAAAGTTGGTATAGTCCAACAGATGATGGCAAAATGGCCAACGTGCATATGACTGGTTCATTTAAGCAGTCTCAGTTATTGGTATCGGCTGGTTACAATAATCTATTTATGGGCTTGCCTGGTATATTTGGTATACATGTGCATGTTCCATTTGTGACAAAAAAAATACACGATGTTCGGATTGTTGATCAAACACCATCTCCGGCAACATTGTTTAGACCAACGCCTTATATTCAGGCAGGTTTAATTCAACCATACATGAAAAATTTTGAAGCTAATGTCATAGGTCTTGGAGGTCCTTCGTATGATTCTTGGCAGCGAGATGGATTGGGCGATCTTGCCTTAATGTTGGATTGGACAAAAGATTTTGCACAAGAAAAAGAAGCATTAAAAAATGTTAATTTATTCGCGCAGTTTGGTTTTTCTATGCCTACTGCGGCCCAGCGCAATGAAGATAAAGCACTAAGCATGTCATTGGGTAATGATGGTGCATGGGGGATGCCTGCAGGTATAGGGATGCATCTTGATTTTATTAATCATTTGCGTGCAGGTGTTGAGGCTGACTTTTTGTATCTGTTTGATAAATCTCGTGTAAGGCGGATGAAAACTCACGTTGGTCAAACTGAGTTTTTACTATTAAATAAAGGCGAAGCAACTAAAGAGCATGGGTTGTTATGGCAATTTCATTTGTATTTGGAAGCAGTGCAGATAGTAAGTGGATTTTCAGCTCGCGTTGGCTATCAATTTATTAAAAAAGATCGCGATCGTTTAGTGCCGCGTAATAATGACTTTAATTACGACATAGTGAATTCAGCGCGTAGTTTGCAAGAGTCGTCGCAGCATAA
>CAIKAH010000041.1 GCA_903825355.1 uncultured bacterium
AAAGCACGGCGATTGGCTAAAATTTGTTCAAATACAACGCGAAGCTTTTGAGGGACAGCAATTTTTTCTGCTTCCATAAAGCTTGCAACATCGGTAAATGCGGCCACAGCCCCATCGCTTAATGGTGAGGTTCCATCACCATTATGGGCGAGTGAACGCTCATTCAGCTGAATGGCTTCAGCTGATACTTGGTGTGCCGAGAGCGACACAACCAAGGCTAGCGCCAGAAGTGACTTTAAACTCGTCATACATTCTCCTTTATGAAGTATGGAAATGATATATACAAACATGGATGTTTATTGAATGCACCGATTATAAAAAAGTGATTTTGCATAATACAAGCATTTTGAAAATCAATTTTTTATTGCTTTTATAATGATAAAAATGAAAAACAACTGTTTTTTTGCATTTCCAAAAACAGTTGTTTTTCATTTTTATCATTACGTGATTTAGTCCTAATAGATTGGTTTTTTGAAGTGCATATAACATTTACTTATTAATTAATTGTGCCAATTCATTAATAAGTTCCGTTATCTTTGCCTGTTGCTCATCTAATTCTGTTGTTTTTGACTCTATTTTTATTAGGCGATTTTCATGTTCCTGATATTCATTAAGCAGTAGCGTTGGTAAAAGGTGATAAGCAACAGTTTCTGGTTGGTTATTTTTGTTGTAAACCACTAAGGCTGGGAGCGCTTTTGCTACATCTTCAGCAATAAGGCCATATTGTGGTATGTTGTGAGGATCGTTTTTATAAGTAAAGCTTACCGGTTTTAGCTCCATAAGCTCTGCTTTCATTGTTGGCAAGCTTTTTATATCGTTTTTATACCGACTAGATGAAGCAACCGTACCTAGTTGCCCTGTGCTGGTATCAATGAATACTGGGGTATAGCTGAGTATGTTGACGCTATTGCCAACGATGCCATTCATAAAAACAGCATTATCAATACTAGCAGTTCCCGTGCAGGTTAGGTTGCCATTCAGAGCAATACCATTTGCTGTAATGGTTCCAGCTGCAAAATTACCGTTGCTATCTCGCAGTACAATATTATTTGGCGTGTTGCTAGCCGTTTTATTGAAAACAAATTGCACCGATGAAGCTAATTGGTTAGGGCCAACAGCTCCTTTAGCAATAGCAGCGCTTTGGACAGCCCCGGGCGCAATTTTTGTAGCAGTGACTGCTTGATTGTTCAATCGTATTGAATCAACCGCTCCAGGGCTAATATTGAGTCGGCGTACTGCATTAACGCCAAGGGTTTGGTTGAATAATGTATTGCGAGAAGGAGTTGTTTTTTTTGCGGCTACTGCTTTCTTAGGAGTAGCCGCTTTCCATGGCAAAAAAATAAGGCTTGCAAGTGTCAAAAAAATAATTGAAGGTTTTGTGGTAAGCTGCATGCAGTTTCCTTTTTCTAATATTGGTTAGCTAATGGTCACTGTCCAATACTAAAAAAAGAGCTGCCAAGTGATGCAAGATTTCAGTTAAAAATCTTAATCATCTGCTTCGTATGACATGGGTTTTAAAAGAAGACTTTTTATCGTAGCACAGCAACCCGTAATTTTGCAGAGCGTGATGAAGGGTTAATTGCTTTTTCATCATCCTGTGCAACGACTGGCTTAGGAGTAATGATGTCTAGCTTATCGCTGTGCTCTTGGTAAAACTGTTTAACAATACGATCTTCTAATGAGTGAAAGCTAATGCATGCAAGTCGACCGCCAGGCTTGAGTGCGTGGAGTGCTGCAGAAAGAAACGATTGGATATTGTTTAGCTCATCATTAACCTGGATTCGTAATGCCTGAAATACCTTAGTGGCAGGATGGATGCCGCGTTGTGCTTTGTATGCATGCACGGGAAAGAGTCGCTCGATAATTTCAACTAAATGCCGCGTCGTGGTAATAGGCTTTTCGAGTCGTTTGGCAACAATAGTTTTAGCAATGAGGCGCGATGCTCGCTCTTCACCGTATTTGAAGAAAAGATCGGCAAGATCTTTTTCACTGTAATTTGCAATAATATCAGCAGCCGTTTCTCCTTGATGGGCGGGGGACATGCGCATATCAAGTGCAGTATCTTGTGAAAATGAAAATCCTGGACGCTGATGAATTTGAAACTGTGAGGTGCCAAAGTCAGCCAGAATGCCGTCAAAAGGGCCAATTTTTTCTTTTTTGATAATTTTATACAAGGTAGAAAAATTGCCCCAAAGCATATGAAAGCGGTCGCCAAATTCTTCTTGAATGGCAGGTGCATTCATATCAATAGCCTTTGTGTCCCAGTCCAGTGATGTTACCGTACAAGAAGCATTACTCGCCAGGAGAGCTCGCGTGTGTCCTCCTCCCCCAAAAGTGACATCAAGAAAACTTTTGCCTGGCTGAGGATTGAGTGCAGCAATGACTTCGCGCATTAAGACTGGTTTGTGGTATGTTTCGTTGATCATGAAAGCAAGCTTCTACCTTTTTTTCTGGTGAATAGCCTTAAAATCTATGTGATTTACAGGCTTAACGGTATAGTTCAAGTAGTCTTGCATTATACCATAGTTTTCAACATCCAGAACTATTTTTTTGTTGGCTATGCGCCATAAAGGGCCAAGATTAACCTTACATCCTGGTGGTAGCAGCTCATAGGTTGAAGCGTAGGCAAGTTGTTCCTGGGTTTCATCAAATATGGCTAATTTCCCTCTGATATAGGTTTTGTCTCGTAATGTAGAGATGCTGCCAACATCAATTTCACCAATTTGGTTTGGCTCTAAGCGCAAAACATTCATTTTTTCATAGCGCCAGGGAGTCATATCATCTTTTTCTTCAGTAGCGCCTATCCAGCTTCCTTTTGCTTGTTTTTCATATACAAAGCAAGATACAAAAATAATTTTACCTGTCCCGTTTTCTACCGAAAACTTTAAGTTATATTTGGCTTGGTTGTTTTTAGGTTGATCTTTACGTAGAAAATCGTAGTCGAATTTTTCGCCCTTCATGCCGTATCGTTCAATCATGAGCGATACCTTTTTTCCTTTTAAATTAATGAGTAGGTCGAGGTCGAGTTTTTGTTTGTCGCTTAAAAGCTCATAAGTAGCGTCTTCTGCTTCAGCTTTGGTAGGGAAAACCCCTAAAAAGCCAAATACAAAGCTTCGATCAAGCTTTTCAGCAATCGTGTCTACATCAATAGTAACAACCTGGTAGGGAGCAATTTCGTAGACGGGTGATTTAATCCAGTGCCAGCGTTCAAGTTGGCGGCGTGGCTGGTAGCTAAAGCACGTTATAAATAGTTTTCTGCCGGCATGGTTTTCTACATCAAAATCAAGTTCATTAGGATTGCTTGAGTCATAGGTTGGGTTATATTTTTTTATCTGCTTATGCGGATTTTCAAGGTTTTTTGCTTGAGGAATGCTTTCTATGCTCGGGATTGCTGTTGCCGGTTTTTCAGTGAGAAGCGGTATTGCTTGAAGACCAGCAGCTGTTTCAGGCGGAATGACCGGCTTTGCTGGAGCAGCTGTTTGTACTATTGGCAATGTTGCTGTAGATGCAGCAGTTTTTGTAGGTGTTTTTTTGCCACATCCTACCAGTATCAGTGTACATAGCCCGACCATACACCAGGGGGCTTTAATCAGTAATTTTTTTAGCAGCATACATATCTCCTCAGCTTGGTACAAGCCTAGCAGGTCAGATCCAGCAAGCTGAAGTATTTACACTATGACTGCAGAATGTCTTGTTCCATGGCCTTAATTTTGATGCCAAGTGTTGGGTCCACTGCCAGCATGGCCTCTACTTTGCCAATAGCATGAATAACGGTAGAGTGGTCACGCCCTCCCACAAAGCTACCGATAATTTGGAGTGAGCAGTTGCTCATTTTTTTCATGAGATAGAAGGTAATTTGGCGGACTAGTGAGATATCTTGATGGCGTTTTTTTGAACGAATATCATTAATTCCGGCGTCATAATGCTTAGCAACCACTTTTATAATAGTTTCTAGCATTACTCCTTCGCGCTTTGGTTCATTAAGATTGAGCAGTACTTTGCGGGCCATCTCCAGGCTAATGTGCTGGTTGGTGAGTGAAGCAAATGCGCTAATGCGAATGAGTGCGCCCTCAAGCTCTCGAATATTTGAAACAACGCGGGCAGCAATAAATTCAGCAACATCCTCGGGTAACGAGATGTGATGAGCTTCGCTCTTTTTGGTGAGAATAGCAATTTTTGTTTCAATGTCTGGTGTCTGAATATCTGCAACAAGCCCCCATTCCATACGTGATTTTAGACGGCTTTGCAGCCCGTGTATTTCTTTGGGGAAGGTGTCACTTGAGAGAACAATCTGTTTTTGCTGTTCATACAAGACATTGAAAATATGAAAAAAACTTTCTTGGGTCTGCTCTTTATTCGATAAAAATTGTATGTCGTCAAATAAAATCAGGTCAACTGTTTGGTAGCGGTCTCTAAATTGGTCTGAGCGGTCATAGCGGATGGAGTTAATGAAATCGTTGATAAAGGTGTCAGCCGTTTCATAGCGCACTCGTAGCGCTGGATTGCGCTTTATTGTCTCATTCCCAATGGCGTGCATCAGGTGAGTTTTGCCAAGGCCTGTGCCCCCATAAATAAAGAGCGGATTATAAACTTTGCCAATATTTTCACAAATGGCATAGGCAGCAGCATGCGCCAGTGAGTTGCTTGGGCCAACGACAAAATTATCAAATTGGTAGGCGGGGTTAAGAGCACTTCCTACCCGCTTTTTGGTAGCGCGATCAGAGATAATAAGCTCTTCTGATTTGTGTTGCACTAGTACGGGAGGGTTGGCTGCTGAGCTAGGAGCAGGCCGGGGATGATGCAGGGGAAGTGTGATAATTGGTTCGTTTACCAGCTCAGGATCATGAATTACTGAAGCAGGCATAATAGTCCGGGCGCGTTGGGCGTTTTCTTTTTGTGGGCTTATTTCAAAGCTCAGGCGTATGGTATGTGTATTTAAGAGGCGGCCAAGATGTGTTTTTAGTAGTTCTATGTAATGATCTTGTATCCAACGGCTGACAAACTGGTTGGGTACGCGTAGCGTGGCAAGGTTGCTGCCAGGGTCCCATGATTCCAGACAAACCGCCTTAAACCACGTTTCTACCACTTGGCTTCCTGCTTCAGCTTTAATGATTTTTAAAAATTCGTCCCAAATAAGTTGCACTGTTTACCTTTAATATTGTTATATTTTGTCCGACTAGTATAACTCCAAAGCTTATTTTTTACGAAAAGATTAAATAATGAAATATATAAACCTGTTTTTTTGCTGCTTTTTTACTGCTTTTTTTGTAGGGTGTGGTAAAAAAAACAATCAAAAATTAGCTAAGACTTATTTTAAAACGGCTTTCATGGAGCTGGCAGATGATCGCAAAGGCAATGCTCGCTTGCAGTCTGCATTGCACCAGATTAACTTGGCAATAGACCAATTAGTCAAGCCTGAGTACTTGGCATTAAAGGCTACCATTTTGCAGTATCAGGGCCATACGCTTGAGAGCCTTTCATTTTTTAACAAAGCGCTTGCTTTACCCATGGATCCTGGCTTAAAAGCCCAAATTATGAACAATTTTGCTTGTGTGCAAGCACAGGGCGGTGACTATGCACGTGCAAAAGAAATTTGGCAAGAATTAGCGGCAAGTAGTTGGTATCCAACGCCTGAAGTGGCTTGGGTAAATTTGGGTAAAATGTATTTAGAATATAATGACCCTACCCGTGCAAAAGAGGCATTTAAAACAGCAACCGTCTTAGCGCCACAGTACGTGGATGCACATTTTTATCTAGCCGTTGCAGCGCAGGCCGCTGGTGAGAAGAGCCTGGCTATAGCGGGGCTTGATGCGGTGTTTAAGCTTGAGCCAGAACATGGTCCTGCCCAGGCATTTGGTGAAAAATATGGGTTATTGGTGTAGTGACTAAAAAGTCCTTGCCTGCCTGCGTCCTGATCTCTTACAATGAATGTGGGGAATAAGAACATTCAATCGTTTGGGGGGTAGGGATGAAAAATACGAGTATGTTTTTAGTGTGCTTGAGTGTTGTACCAGGGCTAGCAGCCTATGCGTTTAATGAGGCAGTGCTGCCGCTCATGGGTGATGATCGGCTGTACAATATTGCTCCCGTGGCAATGCCACTTGCTGAGGCGGGTGCCCCCTTGATGGGTGGTGATAGTGCCCCTGCTGCGGTGCAGGGCCTCGATATGACCATGACCGGTACTCGGGCAAGTACGGTGCCTCTTGGTGGTAGCCAAAAGAGGGGCTTAGTTGAATGTTTATCACAAAAACTAGATTGAAGGGTTGTGTAACCGTCTTATTATTTTATTTTAATTAAGTAAGCGTCTTTTTTTTTGTAGATTTTCTTCTCGAGCTTTTCTGGCATTATCAGCATGTTTTTTGCTTGCTTTGTGTGCTGTTAAATGGCTTGATGTGGTGCCGCTATAACCACAAATATCGCAGGTATACGGTTTTTTTTCTGCATGCCTTATTTTGTGTTGTGCTAGGCAACTAGATGTTTTTGTTGTGTATTCACATGCAGAGCATTTGTATGTTTTTTCATCGCTGTGGGTGACCATATGTTTTTTGAGGTAGCTTAATGAGGCAAAGCTCTTGCCACAGGTGTCGCAACTAAAAGGCTTTGCATTACTATGGACAGGCTCATGAGAGGTGAGATGACCCTTCTGAGCAAAGCGCTTGCGGCATATCTTGCACGCATAAGGCTTTGTTCCGGTATGCGTTCTGATGTGAATATCTAGGTTGGTCTTATAACGAAATTTTTTCTTGCATTGAGTGCAAGGAAAAGGTTTTTCACCTGTATGTATGCGTGAATGGTCTTCTAAGCTCCTTTTTGAGCTAAGCTTTTTGCCGCATTCAGTGCATTTGTATTGATTTTTTTCATTTTCATCTAAATTTTCATCTGCTGTAATCATAGCATCATAATCATAATCATGATCTTCTTCTGCTACTTTTTCTTCGTCATCGTGGCCTTTGGCATTTTCTAGATAATCGTCCTCGTTGTCATCTGTCTGCTCATTTTGCTGGTCAACATCATCGCTGTTCATGCTTGGCATAGAAAACGGTGGAACAGGAAGGGGCGCTGCTACTGGTGACGATGGAGCTACTGGAGGCAAATCAATGCCAGGTAGTGGTTGTCTTAAAGGAGGCGCAGAAATAGCAACCTGGGTTGGTGCTGATGCATTGTTGCTCAGCTCTGTTGTTGGAGATGTTGGTGTTTGGTTAGGTCCCTTTAATTTTTGTGGCGGGCTGCTGAGAAGGGAATCTGCTAGAATAACGTCCTCTTGCGTATCTTTTTCTATTTCTTCACTGTTACTTTCTTCTCTGGCAGGTGTTGCTTGCGATAAAAATAATAAAGCTTGGCTTGCTGCCAAATCTTCATCGGTATGCCGTTGTGTAGCAAGCATTCTTGTTGGGATGAGAAAAAAGATGAGCGATAAAAATGCAAATTTTAAGTTCATAAATTGTTATTTTCAGATAGCTGTTTATTAGGATATCCTCTTCAGTTATGATTTTATCACCCCTGAGGCAATATTGCAAGTAGAATATATTTGGCTTCTTATAGGTATTTTTTATTGGTCAGTAGTATTTTTTAAAAGCTGGCGAGCATGCCAGGGCTGTCTGCGGACATTTTCATCAAGCTCTGACTTACACAAACTCGTAGGTGATTTCGGTTGCAGTGCGATTTATAGAGCTGATTGAGACGCCAACGGCATAGATTTTTCTGGATGATTCGCGGAACTTGCGGGCATAATCACGTTCTTTGATTTGCTCAATTGCGCTGGCTGCAGATTCATCCATTTTGAACTCAAACAAGTAGACTACGTCCTTTAGCTCTACTGAAATGTCTATGCGCCCGCGGATGGTGCCGTCTTCCATGACGGTTTTCAACCTACTGCCGATAAACAGATAGTAGAACGCTATTTGAAAAAGGTTTTCTTGCGGGATAGCAGTTGCTGAGTTACTGTTTGGTTTTTTGAAGGTGAGGTACGAGGCAGGGGCCAGGGCGTCGTTGAGTAAATCTTTTAAAAGATCGATCTGCTGATTGAGTAGAGCATTGCGAATATCATCGGTGATGGTAGCCACTGTGCTCGTACTTTTTTCCAAGATTAACGGTAATAATTTACCTACAAATGCCTCAGCAACTTCTGCGTTTGGAAAATCGAGTGTAACCTTGGTGTCAGCATACTGTTTAAGGGTTACATAGCCTGCATAATAGAGTAGCGATAATGCGGTAATATCATCAGGGCTGCATGATTCGTTTAAGCGATTAAATGCGATCGTGAGTGACTGTGGTGTAAGAGCTTTGAACTGCTTTTCAGCTAATTTTTTAATTAAAGCAGTGGGGGAGCCAGAAGTGAACCACGTATCAGTTTGGTGCTGCTTCTCAAATACATAATTTAGGGCGAATGGATTATAAACGCCTCCAGAAAGTTGTTGAGAATCTATATCTAGCCCAAACTTATAGCCATTGTACTGTTTGCGTAATGAAATTATCATATCTTCAGTTGAGGTATTATTTTTTTCTGCCAGGGCGGCTAAATGTTTAGCAAAAAATGTGCGAATTTCGTGCTCAGTGTAGCCAACTAGCTCTGCTGCAGACATATCAAAAGTAATGTCATTCAGGTTGTTGAGGCCAGAAAAAATGGATGTTTGGGTAAATTTAAATACCCCAGTAATCAAAACAAATCTGAGATTGTCTTCAGCTGGTTTGAGTTGGCTGTAAAAAGCACTTAATTCTTTATGAATAGCGATGTGACGGGGTGTGTCATCAATAACGTCCAGCAGAGGCTTGTCGTATTCATCGATGATGATGACTACTGTTTTACCGGTGATTTCTTTTGTTTTTTCAATAAGTTTTTGAAACATCAGGTAAGGAGTGTCAATGACAAGGTCAGCAATCCCCAGCTTTTTAGCGTTACTCAGGAGCAGGTCAACAATGCCCTTGCGTGTATCAGCTGCTGTTGCGGTGGGCGCAGCTACTTTGCTCATGTCCAGGTTAATGACAGGGTAGGATTGCCAGCTCCAATCGCTTGAATCAATCCAAAGACCCTTGAACACGTCTCGGTTGCCTTTAAAAAGCTCACTCAGGGTTGCGCAGAGCAGTGATTTACCAAAGCGACGTGGGCGGGCAAGAAAAAAATATTTATCATCTCTAAAAAGATTGTAGATATATTTTGTTTTATCGACGTACAAGCCACCTTTAGCTCGGATTTCTTTAAAATCTTTTTCCGTGACATATATTTTCTGCATGGCCTCTCCCTCTGTAGCTCGCACCATTGACTATTCTGCTAGAGTTTACCACGCGGGGGCGGTTAACACCAGTATTGCCCTGTAAGTCGCTGTAAGCTGCTTGCTCTGCCAGGACATTTCTAAACAGCTTTTTAGAGGACATTTCTATCTGGCTCTGACAAATTTTTACAAGACTGTTTACTTTCTATTTGTAAATTTGTTTTAATGGATTCAGGAAGTACAAGTAACGTGAGTTTAATAAAATCTATCCAAATGGAGGAGCGAAGATGAAAGTATTGAAGAATATGCGGTATGTGGCCTTTGGCCTTGTGGTACTGCTTGGTGTTGTGGGGCAAGCGGAGGCGTCGGGTGTAAGAAATAGGTTAACAAACATTCGATCGACGATCGGAACTAGTATGGAAAATGCGAGGATGAAAGTTGTCGATTCTGGAAGAAAATTCTTAGGCCTGAAGTCGAGAAATCAGAATTCTAATGTTGCGCAAAACAGTCCAGTAGTTTCTAGTTCATCGATGTCTATGCAGAATGATGGTGACATGAGTGTAGCTGATTCTTCTTCGATCGCTACTCCTGTAATGTCCCCTTCAGCTGCTCCTTCCCCGGCTATGGGATGGAAGGCAAAGTTAGGGAAAATTGGTGCAAAAACACGTCAGGCATTAACACCAGGGTACAGTCTACGACAAAGTACACGTCCTCTAGTAGCGGAATACCGTACATTGGGTGCACAGCGGCAGGACCAAAAACTGTCAGGAGAGGAACGCATTGAGGTAGGAAACAGCGCCAATGCGATCGCCGCCAAACTGGATAAAAAGATAAAAAACTCTGCCGTGGCACATTTTATGACCACCAGTAGAGTAGTTCCTAGTTACTTAAGCAAGAAATATGTTGGTGTTGCAGACGACCACCGCTTTTTCGGTAACACGCGGGATGCAATTTCAGGAAAATATAATCAGCTGAAATCTCGTTTCAGAAGCAACCAACAGCCTGAAGCTGGAGCAGAAGGCATTGATCAAGGTGCGCAAACAAGCAGACTTGCTCGTCTGCGTGATGGCGCAGGTAAATTGGGTGGCAGTATTCAAGAGGGTTTTAAAGGAATAGGTACAAGTGTTAGCAGCGGTTTTAGTAGAATGGGGACAGCATTGACTCCTTCTGACGAGACGCAAAGAAAAGCGAAGGCAATGCTTAAAAAATTGAAACCTGAGCGTGCGATGACTGCTCTGGCTAAAGTGAGAGAGGGTTTGACTCCTGGTAAAGATAGTCGCTTGAGACCAAGTAATTGGCGTAAGACGGATGCGGTAGAAGAAGAGATGACTGTGACAGACGTAGATATGCCGCCAGTTACTAGTGTGTCGCAGTCAACTAGAAGACAACTGCCAGCGGAGATCCCGAGCGATCACGAAATGCCAGTTATGGCTACTTTGGATTAGTCACCCGTCTTTGCTAAAATCTACGACGTGATGCAAGTTTCCAAGAAGGCACCCAATCGCGGGTGCCTTCTTGCTTTTCTAGGGCTACGCTACTGTTGTGCGAGCTGTAAAATAGCCGCTCGCATTGCGCTCTCCGCCTGCGCAACAACGCTGGCAATCGCGTACAGCGGGTACGAGTGGATAGCTTCGTGTACCGAATAATTCTGCGCTGAAAAGCGAATGCCGTAGGGGCTGGTGGGATGCGTTTCAAGAAAGTGCCGCATGCTTCTAAGCGTGCTCCCACTGCCAGCTTTAACCTCAATGGGAACTACTTGGTGGGCAATTTGTGCCAAGTAATCAATTTCAGCATTGGAGGGCCCCGTCTCTTTGTGCCAATAAAATGTTTGCTGAGGCGTGTTTGCTTGCCCATAGGCAATCAATTCTTGCCCAACAAAAGCTTCAACAAGGTTGCCTTTATTTACAAATTCATGTTGTGGGTCTAAAAACCAGCCAGCAATATTAAGGCCATTCAACCAGGAAATGGTCAATTATGCGCTTCATTTTATTACCTTTTTGGTTGAAAATGTCGGGAAGTCGCGTTGTTTTTGGTTGTTTTTTGACTATTACTGTGACCATTTTGGGTTAAAAATGCAAATGCCGTGATTTTTATTACATTAGACTTCTTTCGAAACTAGATTCTAGCATCACTCTCCAAATCAATTTTATCTCCCCGCTCATGGTGAGCCTGTCGAACCACGCCCCGTTAGGGGTGGAAAAGCGGGGGCAGAAAGCTCTTTATTGCCGCTCTTCCACGTCCTGCGGACGCGTCGTTCAGAACTTGCGTTCTGTATTTCGACAAGCTCAGGAGGAGCGGCGTTGTAACCCCATTTACAGTTTCGAAAGAGATCTATTAGACCTCTTTTGAAACCATGAGGAATTTTGAATTCATCCGCTCACCCTGCCTTTCCGCCTGCCAACAATGCTGGCAATCGTGCTGCAGTTTTGCCAAAAGCGCAGACGGATGGTAAGCTGGCCAGACTTGCCTGAAGAACGCCAAATCCCTGAAGGAGCTTTCGTGGTCAAAAAGAGATTGCAAGACTTACCCGTTGGTATTCAAAGCTTTGAAGAGCTACGCACACAAAATTATGTGTATGTTGATAAGACTAAAGATGTGTACGAATTAGCACGCCTTACAACACCGTATTTTTTGTCCCGTCCTCGCCGCTTTGGCAAGTCAATGCTCTGCAGCACTTTTAAAGCTTTGTTTGAAGCAAAAAAAGATCTTTTTACCGGTACCTGGATTGCCTCCAGTGATTGGCAATGGCAAGCACATCCCGTGATCCATTTGGATTTGAGTAAAATGACCTACAAAACGCCTGAAGACTTAGAAAAGGCCCTTGGAAGTAGACTTACTGAAATTGGTAAAATGTACAAAGTAAAACTTGATCAAGAGCTTCCTGGTGCCATGCTTACGGCTCTTATCGAAAAGCTTGCCGCGCAAGGTCCACAGCCGGTTTGTCTCATTGATGAGTACGATTATCCGATTATTACCAATATGGATGATCACAAGCTTCTTGATGTGTATCGCAAGGTCATGCAAGATTTTTATAAGCCTCTTAAGCCCTGTGGTGAATTGTTGCGTTTTTTATTTATTACCGGGGTAAGTCAATTTGCAAAAATGTCTATTTTCTCGGCATTGAATCACTTGCAAATTTTATCTAGTAACCCGGTGGTTGCCACAACCTGTGGTTACACGCAAGCTGAGCTGGAGCACTATTTTAAGCCGTATATTGGCGAGGCAATGCAAAAATTTAACTACAACAAAAAAGAGATGCTGTCTCAGATTAAAAAATGGTACAATGGCTATTGTTTTACTTTTCCTGAAGATGCTCCTGATCGTGTTTATAATCCTTTTTCGATAGTAAATTTTTTTAGTGCTAAACAGTTTAAAGATTATTGGTTTGCAAGTGGTACGCCAACATTTGTGATGCAATATTTTAAAAAACACAAATTTAAGGTTGCAGACTTTGAAAAGGTAAAAGTAATTTTTTCTGATCTTGGCTTACTAAAGCCAGAAGATATTGAACTATCAACCTTGTTGTATCAAGCTGGCTATATGACTATCGAATCGTACAATGCCGCTTCTAATACGTGTGTGTTGCAGTTTCCCAACCATGAAGTTGCTATGGCATGCTCACAGCAGCTGATTGCGTATGCAACCACCAAAACCTACGCAACTGAATTGAGTGAATTGGCCATAGAGCTCAGAGATATGTTTTTGAGTAACACTATTTCTGATAAAGCCCTGTCTGTGGTACTTAAAAATATCTGTGCGCACATTCCAAGCACCGTTGCTCCACAAAAAGAAAAAGGCTACCAGCTGTTATTTTGGGCAGTGCTGCGCATTTCTGGGCTTAATGCTGTGGTCGAAGAGCCTTCCGCTCTTGGCCGCATGGACATTACGATTACGCTTGAAGATAACCAGGTTTTTATTATTGAACTTAAAATCCGTGGGTCGTCAGCAAAGGCTTTGTCGCAGATCAAAAAACGCCGGTATGCCGAAAAATATGAGGCATTGGGCAAACAGGTTACCAAGATCGGCGTTGTGTTTGATATTGCAAAACGTACCATTACCTCATGCAAAACTATCAAGCCTAGGGTCAAAGCTACAAATACGGTCAAAAAAGCGGCTATTAAAAAATAAAATAAAATTAACGTGAGTAATGTAATTCGTTTTTTCATAACGCCGAATTCACGTTGTTTAGGTTTTGTTGAGTTTTTGGAAAAATGCTTTTTTTTATGCTGGTTGAGCATGCTTTTTTGAGGAAATCTGCTGTTGCATATATCCCACAGATGTGGCTTCTAGTTGGTGTGAGTGCGCTCGTGTCTTTTGAGGCTTCCAGATTGAGTAAAAGCCTTGCCGCATTCTCTGCATTTGAAAGGTCTTTCGCCGGAGTGAATGCGCGCGTGTTTTGTGAGGTCGCCAGAGTTAGTAAAAGCTTTACTGCATTCTGTACATTCGTAAGGTTTCTGCCCGGTGTGTGTGCGTATGTGTATTTTGAGGTTGCTAGAGTCAGAAAAAGCTTTGTCGCATTCTGTACATTTGTAAGGTTTCTCGCCGGTGTGAGTGCGTAGGTGTGTTGTGAGAATGGCAGCGTTACTAAAGCATTTGTCGCATTCTGTACATTTGTAAGGTTTCTCGCCGGTATGTGTGCGTAGGTGTGTTTTGAGGTGTCCGTGCAAGGTAAAAGCATTGCCGCATTCTCTGCATTTGAAAGGTCTTTCGCCAGAGTGAATGCGCGCGTGTTTTGTGAGGTCGCCAGAGTCAGTAAAAGTTTTATCGCATTCTGTACATTTGTACGGTTTTTCGCCGGTGTGAGTGCGCTCGTGTCGTTTGAAGTTTCCTAGCTGAGTAAAGCCTTTATCGCAATGAGTACATTTGTAAGGGGTGTTGCCAGTGTGTGTGTGTTGGTGTGCTGTGAAGTGATTCTTATTCGGTGTTTTATAGGTGCAATGATTGCACGTAAATCCTCTGGTTAAAGGAGCCCTTGCTTTTTTTCTGTGGTTTGATTGAGCTTTTTCTGCAGCTTGATCTTCTTCAGTATCTGTATCCGTATCAGTGGCATCGCTATAATCGTCTTGGCTGGAGGTATTTGATGAAGCAGGGCTATCGCTTGATTCATAGCTTGAGGGGGTGAGGAGGGGATTTTCTAACGCTGCTGAAGATTGGTCTAAAGCTGTATCAGGCTGTAGAAATAAAGCTTTGCCTTCATTGTCAGTGTGGATTGCTGGCTGTCGTTCCGTTGGCGTAGACGGGCCTGATGATGGCTGGACCGGTGGCAAGCTACTATCAAAGGGGCGTGATGCTGGAGCTGGAGCTGCTAGTGGGATCTGTAGGTGGCTGTAGGGTAGATAGCCACAGGCTTCTTTGGTGCTCGATTCAGGACAGGGGATATCTTTGTTTGTATGCCTGTAAGAAGGCGATTGAACAGCATCATAATCGTCAGGAGCAACAGGCGACGGGGCGTCTGTAGTATAATCAGGGATGCCGTAATCATAATCATCATATTGTGGGTTAGTGGGAGGTGCTGTGGCAAGGGTTGGTTCTGTGGAAGGTTGTACCAGCGAAGGCGCCGAATTGAGTAACCATAAACCGGGTTCAGCAGAGATGCCTTCTTGGCTATCAGTAGCTACATCTACACTGTCAGTGCTGTCTTCGTCATGCTCTTCATAATACTCAGCCGGTAGAAGCGACAAAAGGTTGTTAGCCGTTATGATGGCATCTTGCCTAAGTCGGCCACGTTTTTGAGCTGCTGGTTGTTGCTCAGTGCTGGTTGCATGCCCACGCTTAGCTGCTTGTAATACGCCAATAGGCAACAATAATAGCGTAATTAATAATACTTGTTTGTGCATAGTAGTCATGATTGTTCCTTTGCGATAGCTTTGGTTGGGCAGAGAGAGCAAGCCGATCAAGAGCGTTGTTTTATTTATTTTACTAATAGAATAATAAATTGCAAGTATGGCTAAAATTGGTTTTTCTAAGGACCTCCCCTCAGTCAACTAAAAAACTTCCATTTTTAAGCGAAAATTGCGGTAACGCTCCTTGCAATAGTTTTTAAGAGGGAGTAGCAGGCATACGGATAGGCGCTGTTTTAGTGGTCTTCTTTGCTTGCCAACAGGTTATTTTATGAAATTGTTTACTTTCTATTTGAAAATATGGTTCACTGGATCCAGGAAGTAATTTTGATGAAAGTTTAATAATATTTATCCAAAGTGGAGGAAGAAAGATGAAAGTATTGATGAATATGCGGTACCTGGCATTTGGCTTGGTATTGCTGCTTAGTGCTGTAGGGCAAGCTGAAGCGGCCCCAAAAAACAAAAACACACGTATTGTTCGGCTGCAAGAACAAATTAATACCTTGTCGCAAAATGCTAATAGAACAGATGAACAAAATCAACAGTTAGCAAAGCTTCAACAGAAATTAGATCGTAAAACGCAAAGAATGCAGCGATTTTATGGGGGCAGGGGTGGGGTGAGAAGATATCATACAGCAGCTTCTGACCAGGTAGATACGCAACACCATGAATTGTTGCAACCACAGGGCGCTCAACAGGGTATGTCTGCAGCTGTTGATCAAGAGACCATTGAGCAAAGAATGCCGCGATTTTATGGGGGTAGGGCTGGAAAGCCTAAGTGGAGAAGATATTATAGGCCAGCTTCTGACCAGGTTGATACGCAACACCATGAATTGTTGCAACCACATGGCGAGCAACAGGGTATGTCTGCAAGTAGCATTTCAGCTCCTCAGCAACAGACGCTTGAGCATGTAGCACAGCCTGCAGGATTGCTTTGTGGTGGTGGTGGCTGCTCTCCAGCTGGTGCAATGGTAGCACCGCAAGAAGCGCGTTCTAATGACAAGATTGCGACAGGTACACAATATGTACATTATCTTGCACAGCATGACCCAGCAGGGCATGCACGATATATGAAAGAGGCCGGAGTTACTCTTTCAAATGAAGATATGCCTACCATAAACAAAACAAAAAAGGCTATTGGCAAAGCAAAGGGACGCAAAGGTGTTGGTTCCCGTAAAAGAGGAAGAAAGGGTTACGTAGCCATTCAAAAACAGGTACCTAATAAAAGAAAAAGAAAAAAATAACAATCGCTTAATAATATTGTTATAAGCATAGTCTAAAAAAGGCTGCCGCATATGTGGTAGCCTTTTTTGCTTTTGATAGCTACTTCACGAATGGGGTACTGCTCGATATACTTATTTGTTAATGTTTTTTATTACCCCCCTTGCGCGATTGCTGGTGTTAAGGAGGTAAAAGGGAGAGAGGCTTATGAGTAAACGAGTGAGTATATTGCTGGTATTAGTTCTGGCGGGGTGCAGCGCCTTTAGCCGGCAAGAAATAAGGTCAGAAAAGGATTTTTTAGCTATGCAACAGTCTTTTATCACATCGCTTGACGATGCTATGGCACGGTTTGTGCACAATGTGCCAGAAATAGAGAACAAAAAACAGGCGTGTGTAACACGCATGAAAGAAATATATGATGCGGTGTTGGCGGTGCCGGCAGAGCAGCGTACGTTTGCAAATACAATGCAGCCGCTTGATGCCGTGACTGGTTTTCTTGGCGAAGCCTTAGGTGCAATAGATTTTGTGAATATGCTTTACCCTGATGCTACCATGCATGAAGCAGCAACGAATGCGACTAATGAGCTGAGAAAAGTAAATGAAGAGTTGTTTTCTGGTAATAAAAAAATCTATCTAGCCTTAGTTGCTTATCTGGAGCATGGGCATATAAAAGATCGGCTTAGCAAAGAGCAGCAGTACCTGCTTGACGAAACAATGGCATTCTATAAACGCCGTGGGATGCATTTGTCAGATGAGGCATTAATCAAACTGAGCGCTCTTAAAAATGAGATTGATGGGCTAGAAAAAGAATTTTCGCTCAATATTGATGGTGATAAAAGTTCAATTACCGCTACGCGTGCTCAGCTTGCAGGCATGAACGAAACAGTAATTAATGCGCTTGAAAAAAAAGATGACGATTGCTATATCTTGCGCTGCGATTACCCAACAGCGAGTGAAGTGCAAGGGTATTGTGCTGATGCTGATACCAGGAAGCGGTTTTTTGAAGCGTTTGGCAATCGTGCCTATCCGGCAAATATGGTTGTGCTTGATAAGATGCTTAATTTGCGTGATCAATTTGCTAAGTTGCTTGGCTTTGACAGCTTTGCTGCCTACGAAATTTCTGGTGAAATGGCAAAATCGCCAGAACGTGTAGCATCATTTTTACAACAGCTAGTCAATAAAGCAACGGCAAAAGCTGGCCAAGAAGTTGCACTCATGAAGCAAGATTTGCCTGCTGGTGTAGCGCTGGATAAAGAAGGGCGCTTTAACCCGTGGGATTATAGCTATGTTTGCTCGCAATATAAAAAGAATCATCTAAAGGTAGATCAGCGTGAAATTGCTGAATATTTTCCGGTAGATAAAGCGTTGCAGGGTATGCTGAATATTTACCAAAAGCTGCTAAGCCTCTCGTTTACCTTGCTCAAGCCAGCATGGGCATGGCACGAAGATGTGCAAGTGTTGGAAGTAAAAAATGCTAAAACAGGCCTACTTTTTGGCTATATTGTTCTTGATTTGTATCCGCGACCAGGTAAGTACAGCCATGCCTGTTGTGGGATGGTTGTTTCATCAGTACATAATCAAAAAGCAGCTGTGTTTGGTGGTCGCGAGCCAGGGCTGGCGGTCGTGGTGGCCAACTTTCCACGCGCCACAGCTGACAAGCCTGCGCTTTTCAAGCATGCAGATGTTGAAACATTTTTTCATGAATTTGGCCATGCCATGCACTGCATGATGGCGGCAACGGCTTTATACTCCCATGCTGGTTATCAAACCAAGACTGATTTTGTTGAGCTGCCTTCACAAATTTTTGAAGAGTGGCTTTACGACCGCGACTTGCTTAAAAGTATTTCTAGCCACTATAAAACAGGCGAGCCATTGCCAGACCATTTAATTGATGCACTCATTGCGCTCAAGCAGTTTGATTCTGGGCAAGTGGTGCTTGGCCAAGTGCGCTATGCACAGCTGTCCTTGCGTTACCACTTAGCTGGACAAAACAAGGATACCGACGCTATTCGTCTGGAGCTGGGGGAACAATTGTTGCCGCACATTGCTCCATCATATACCACACACTTTCAGGCAAATTTTGGCCATTTAGGTGGCTATAGCTCACGCTACTATGGGTACTTGTGGTCACAGGTGTATGCACTTGATGTATTTTACCAACTGCGGCCCCGTGGACTTGTCAACCCTGCAACGGGCGACTGGTTTGTAGCGGAGATTTTAGGCAAAGGTGGATCAAAAGATCCTAACGAGATGCTTAAATCTTTCTTAGGTAGAGAGCCAAGCATTGATGCCTTTTTTGAAGATCTTGGCTTGCATTAAAATTCTAGCGGGCCCGTTAACCCCGGGCCCGCTGGCTAGATTATTTATCCAAAAAATCTCGTACGTCATTTTTTACAATATTTTTGGCTACGGTATTATCCCGTACTTTGCCACATCCAGTGAGCATTATCGTGCCAATGATCGCTAAGCTGAGCAATATCATAGTAAACCGTTTCATAATCTTCTCCTTTTCTTTCTATTAATTAGATATTTTGAATCATGGTCTGTACGCAGGTGTCTGCGGCTTTTTTGTCTTCAAAGGTAATTCCCTCGAAATGTTGCCGCATGCTCATCGCATTAATGAGGCATGCATCATTGCCTTTGTTGCTTACCACCATTGGCTCTGGCAGCACTAATTGTGGATTTTGACCGGTTAAGAAATTACCATCAGCAATAACAATATTGTTTGGCTCGGTGAGTAAGACTATTGTCAACGGATTAACAACCAAATCGTCAGGCAATGATTCAGTTTTTACCCTCCAGAAGGTACGATTTTTATCATCTACTTCCTGCTGCATAGAAAATAGTGCCGTAGGTATTGGTGGTGGGCAGTAGGAGCGGTGTGAAAAGGTGTTTCCTTTGATGCGTATTAATTGAATACTTGGCGTAACTGCTACGTACACTTTTGGTGTTGCATGGCGCAGTGGAAATGAAATGAGCCCGTCTGGGCGAGAAACTGTAAAATAGCCTCCGTAGATGGCAGCAATACCACCCAGTGATGGTTTAAGTAATGCTGGTACTTTTGCTTCAAGTAATTCTTTTGCTTGAGCAGCTGGTGTTTGTGCTTTGGTAAGCTCTTCGTGGGCAGTTTTTTGAATGGCATCAAGAATGTTTTGTGGAGCATGTCGTAAATACATGACAATACGATTGTCTGCCCCTATGCTGCTCACCGTTAGTAGCACTGACCATCTAATTATGTTGTATAGTTTCATGGTCTCCCCCCCATTTTGAAACTGATTTTTTTCACTTAGCTTTTCGTTAGCTCTGCTTTTGTATATGTACCCTTGATTTTTATGGAGCCTCGAGAGCGGTTTGCTTCTCTCTATCTTCACTATAATCAAAATTATGCACTTTAATAAATCAATAAAAGAAATTAATAAAGTAAAGCCGGGCTGTAGATAATTTTCTATTATAAAAGTTGCTAAAAAGTGGAGGCTTGCGGTTGCTTGTCCCATCAGGGCGGGTATACTTATAACCGTGCTATAGAACATTATTAATTAAAACAATGATTTAATGAGTATTAATACATGAAATCACGTTCGATGGATAAAGCCTGGGCAGAATTTATTTCCCATGTGCAACCCAATGAGTTACAGCTTGAGCAATTTGAAAAATACGCTGATTATTTGCTCAGCTGCAATGAGCAATTTAACCTGACAGCAATTACCGATATTCCTGGTGTGGTACGGCAGCATTTTGAAGATTCAGTTGCTCTAGGCAAGTTTATGGATTTAAACAGCATAACTACGATTGCTGATATTGGTACCGGAGCGGGCTTTCCTGCTTTGCCACTCAAAATTATGTATCCACATCTTAAGGTTATTTTGATTGAAGTAACGCAGAAAAAGCAGCAGTTTTTACATGATACTATTCAGCTGCTTGGCCTGACTGATGTTGAAATTTGTGGGCTTGATTGGCGGACTTTTGTACGGAATAGCGAGTTTAATATTGATTTGTTTATTACGCGTGCCGCGCTTGCTGATTTGGAGTTGATTAGAATGTATCGCGCCGCATGCCCCTACAATAAGGCGCAGCTGGTGTATTGGGCATCCAAAGATTGGGAGGCACACCCCAAGGCTGCTCCCCTTATTCAGCGCATTGAAACCTACCGTATCGGGCATAAAGAACGTCGGCTAGTGTTTATGGCTGGTCAAGATAACGCATCTTCGGCATTGTAAGGTTGCTTGCTCAGAAAATAGAAAAAGGGCCCAGAATATACTCTGGGCCCTTTTTCTATTTTCTGAGGCTATCTTTGCTAGCCCTGCTAATGCTTGTAGCTTCGGTGCCCAGGAAGCTTGCCTGTCCACCGTAGCCACTTTTCTACCTCCTTCGGAGGCATCCTTCGACAAGCTCAGGAGGATCCCTAGTGCAAACGCTGTGTATATTTTCAGAACAAGTTTATTATCTTACTTGCATCAATGATGCAAGGCAAACCATAGCAAAAGCTGCAGCTGTTGCCGGTTTTGCTGCAACTAAATCAAGCAACTGTTTTGCTTGCTCTGGTAGTAGGTCGTAAGCCTGACGGCCGTGTTCACAAGCTTTTGCTTTCATACGGCGGCAGCCTGTGCAGGAAGACTCTTTTACATGCTCTTCGGTGCTCACTACCTCTTTGCCAGTCAGCGCTGTTTTTTTTGCCTGGGCAGCTGCATCAAGAAGCTCTGCCATTACTGCTTGTACTATGGTATCGTCGTTTATTACGGATTCACCACTTAATACTGTTTTAATGATTTTTCTGAGCAGCTCTTCAGGCATAGTGTCATGATTATAATCGGGTAATGCTTTAATTTCTTGAATGATGTTTGCAATTACTTCTTCTTCAGATGGGACATGAACAGCTCGCTTTAGTGGTGAGTGACGACGGTTGGATGTTAGATCTTTATCAGTGTTTGCTAGCTCATCGCGTCCATAGGGTGACCAGCCATCACTCGCATCATTTTTCTCTACTTCATGACAGTCTTGATCGCTTCCTATTCTATCTGCTTCATGAGTAGAGGTGTTTGATACGATAGATATAGGTGATGGAGAACCTTCGGAATTAGGGGGTGTTTTTGGTTGGGGTGTTTTTTTGGCAGATGTCGATAGCGGTGATCGATTGCATTCTGTTGATTCAGCACAGCCATCGCAGAGTCCACAGGCAATATCTTCAGTTAATAAATTTGCTACGGGGGTAGGAGCATCGAATACTGCTGCTGCATTGCTAGGATGTGTTAGCCCTGGTGGCGGTGATAATTTCGTTTGGCTTGTCTCTGTCAAAACCATGTTTGCAACAGATTTAGCAATAGTGCTTATTTCATCGTCAATTTCGGCTGATTGAGCTGAATTATCTACTACTGGCGCATCCATTGCAAGCAGGGTATGCGTAGGCAAGCAGATACTGCTTGCAAGCATGAATAAGCGCATTAATATACTGTTGTTCATTAGTGTACTCCTCTGAAAGATACTTAAAAAGTAACCACAAGCATTAGATACCAAAAATAAGAGGGCAACAACAATAAAAATCGTTGTTGCCCTTTTTGGTCCTGGATTAAGGGATATTTTTACTAAGGTTTGACATCTTGGAGCGTTGATACCACTTGCGCAGCAGCGTCAACCGCTTTTTCCATAAATATATTAAGGGCATCTGGTGTAATGCTAGCTGGATCAACGTCTGCCAGTGTACATACTGTTGAGCGGCAAACAGCAGCTTCATAGATAGGTGCTTCACATATTGGATCGGCTTTGAGCTGTGCGTAGGCTTGATCAATCATCGCGTTATACCCATCGCCAAGTAAAGCCATAGCTTGTGCTTTTTGAGTTTCTATTGCTGTATTAAATTCAGTGCTTTGGTACCAAGGGCAATAGGTATGCATGAGTTCATGAGCAATAACGGTGGTAAGTAATAGCCCTACACCTATTTGTACTTTGCGAGAAACTACAAGATTGGTAATTGCTTTTTTCAAGACAGGTGGTGTCCATGGTTCAATAACATAATCGTGAATAGCTTTGATAGAGGGATCAACCATTCTTGCTTTTGTTTGGCGACGGCAGCCATTGAAAGCTCCTGTTATTTTGTTAAACAATCCAGCTGCATAGATTTCGTTGGTTGCGAACATGCAGGTGCCTAACACTACAAGCAAGCGCAGGGTGTTTTTTGTCATCTCATTCTCCTTTAAAAATGTATTGACGTTAATAACAAATGCGCCACTTGTACGGGCGCTTTTGTTCCAATCCTAGATCTGCTTTTTGCAAAAAGCAAGTTACTTTTGAGTAGATTGGGTAACTTCAGCGGAGATAAGTGGGCTTTTGTACAAAGGCTTGATGCGGTCAAGTGCTTGAAGAACTTCGGCAACAGGAATATCTGCTACCACACTGTTGCGTGTCTTGGCCAAGATGATGAGAGAGTTTTCTTTGTTAATGGGCGCCCATTCAGGGTTTTTTTGTCGCATAAGCGCAACGACGGGTACATGTAGCGCACTAGCAAAATGCATAATTGATGTTTCAACAGAAACTATGACATCGCATAGACTGAGGACGGCTGGAAGCTGAAAAAAATTTGCTTCTGCTGAAAATAAAAAAGTATGGTTGAGTGAATGCTTGCTAAAGAATGCGCGTACACGCGCAAGCTCTTCGGGCACTGTATTTACTACAAAACTCACATCACCATATTCGTCTTTACGGCAGAGCGCAACAATAAGCTCAAGTACCCGTTCGAGGGGCCATGAGCGTTTTGGGTTTTTAGCAAAAGGATTAATAAACATTACCCGGCCAAATGGCTTTGTTTGCTTATCAATTCCCCATTTTAGGAATAATAATTTAGCGTATGCTATCCATTCATTAGGGATGGAAATAAATGGATACCGCTTTGCTGCAGGAACCACCAGGCCAAAAAGGTGTTCAAACCAAAGAGCATAGCGGTCAGAAATATGCTGATTAGGCTGTGTTGTTTCTTTGATAGGAAGAGAAGCATTGCAAAGACCGAAGGACCATTTTTTGAACGGCTCATACCATTTGAGCGATGGTCTAAGGGCAGCTACAAAGCCACGTGGGCTAATGCGACGAGCAAGCCGTGCATAGCGGTGATGCCGTATAGTGCTTAAACTTACAACGATAGGGTATTCTTCGCGTTGTGCTTGTTTAATGCAACGTTGATTCCCTATGGGGGAGTAGGTTTCTTTATATATTTTTTCAATAAACGGACATGCTTCTAGCCAATCGTAGAGAGCGTATTTTTTTAAATGCTTCCACTGCCAAAAGCGCCATGAACGACGTACTTCATCAACCCATACATGTATTTTAAGATGTGGGTATTGCTCGGCTATCTGGTAAAAATAGTTTTGCAAATAAGTAAAGTCACCGAGTGCAAAGTGCCCAATAATTAAAATTTTATCTGCTTTGTCCAAAACAGCTGCTGGGATCAAACTTTTATCCATTACTTGCTGCTCTTTTACAAAATGTTTTGTACTTGTTCGCGTGCTTTTTCAAGCTCTACTTTAATATCAATGCATGCGCTACTGATATCATATGATGGGCATTTTGCCATCATGGTGTTTGTTTCACGCAAGAGCTCTTGAAGAATGAAATCCAGGCGCTTTCCTTTTTCTAAGGCAGTTTTGTCAAGTAATGGCTTAACACTTTCGATATGGCTGGCAAAACGAATAATTTCTTCATGGATATCCATTTTGCGTAGAGCAATTTGCATTTCGTCAACTTGGTTGTGAGGAGTATAGTTATTGTGTTGCGGGGCGTTTGCTTCTGATGATGAGGTGGTTTCACCAGCGGCAGCTTGTGTTGCAACAAATTCTCTGATTTTTTCTTTTGCATTGGCTACTTCTTGAGCAAATGCTGTTTTGATATGGGCCAGTTTGTCTGCACATCGCGTGAAAATAGCAGTGAAATCTTTTTCTAAGCGGATACCTTCTTCATGCCTCGTTTTTACTACGGCATCAAGAACTTCGTGCAAAGCGGCTAAAAGCGCCTGCTCATCATCTGGTGTCAGGGGGCTTTCTATTGATTCAAATACTTCGGGCATGCCCATAATTTCGGTGATATTCAATTCACCAGGAAGTTTGTATTGAGCTTGAATAGCTTTTGCGGCTTGCACGTATTGTTCAATAATTGGCCATGACGGGCTAATTTGCGCTAGTTTGCCGGCCCCACCAACAAAACGAATGTTTAAGTACACGCGGCCTCGAATAAGTTTTTCTTGCAACAAAGCATTAGAAACAATTTCCAAATGGCTTAAGCAGCTTGGTAACTTATTAACCACTTCAAAGAAGCGGCCATTTAATGTTTTAAGCTCGATGGTCAAATGTACATCCCCAGCATGTGGGAACGAAATTTTTTGGTTTTTACTACAGTAACCGGTCATGCTTATGAGCATAATGGCCCTCCTTTTTAGCAAGCTGTGATTTAGTCACCAAGATTTGCAAAGACATTTTGCACATCATCAAGGTCATCAATGGCTTCAAGTAAGCGATAAACAGCAGCTTCGTGCTCTTTATCTTCAATAGTAAGTGGTGTCTTAGCTACCCACTCAAACTGGGCGTCTTCAACTTTAAGGCCATTAGCTTCGGCTGCTTTGCGTACCGCTGCAAGCTCTTGAGGTTTGCAGGTGAGCGTAACCATGCCATCATGGCTGTGTGCATCATCAAGATCAACATCCATGAATTTTTCTAACAGTTCATCATCTGTCATGTTACCGTGAGCACGAACGACTCCCTTGTGTTCAAACATCCAAGCAACAGCACCAGATTCAGCAAGGTTGCCGCCTGCTTTAGAAAATGCGTGTCGCAATTCTGATACAGTACGGTTTTTATTGTCGCTTAGTGTGTCAACCATAAGTGCTGCACCATGTGGGCCGTATCCTTCGTAGGTAAACGCTTCATACGCGGCTCCGCCCTCTAGTTCACCGGTTCCCTTTTTAATAGCACGAGTAATATTATCCGCAGGCATGTTGCATTCTTTTGCTTTTTCCAATACTAAGCGCAAGCGTGGGTTGCCAGCAGGGTCCCCTCCGCCTTCTTTTGCAGCCATGGTAATTTCGCGAACTACTTTGGTAAATATTTTGCCGCGCTTGCTATCTTCTTTGGCTTTTTTGTGCTTTATGGTAGCCCATTTAGAATGTCCGGACATCAAAACTCCTGCGGGTTGATAATAAATCGATTTTTCTCATCCTAATGTACTTGTCTCTGCAGAACTAATCCTCTGTATTTTGACAAGGAATAAGGAGAGTTGGAATAACTTACTGGTGAAATAACTCAAATTTAAATAAGAGCTAATGTAGCGATTTCTCGCTTAATTGACAAGAGTGCTTACTCAAACAATAGTCCTTGTTCACTGACTGTTTGCCCTAAAAGCTTTCGTCGCAAAATGGGTATTTTTTTGGGAGGAATAGCCCGGCCTCGCGGTGTTTTTTGCAAAAGTCCCATGCGAAGTAAAAAAGGTTCAACTACGTCTTCAATCGTTTCTCGGTCTTCGCCAGTTAGCGCGGCTAGCGTTTCAACCCCTACCGGTCCGCCATCAAAATCTTTTAGAATATGAGCAAGCAGGTCTCTGTCTAGTTTGTTTAAGCCATCTTCATCAATTCCTAAAAAACGCAGTGCCATATCTACTACGGTGTTATCGATTGCTGCGTGGTTGTGAACTTGTGCAAAATCACGCACACGGCGTAACATGCGTTTGACAATTCTGGGCGTGCCTCGGGCTCTGCTTCCTATGCTGAATGCGGCATCAGTGTGAATGGGAATTTGTAAAAACGCTGCATTTTGTTGTACGATTTGTGTGAGTTCTGCCGGATCATAAAAATCAAGTCGTTCTACAATACCGAATCGCGTTTGCAGCGGGGCTGAGACGAGCGAGGTTTTAGTGGTGGCGCCAATAAGAGTAAAGCGATTGAGGGGAAGACGAATAGATTTTGCGCCTGCACCTTGCCCAATAATAACGTCTACACAAAAATTTTCCATGGCGCTGTATAAAATTTCTTCTACATTTTTTGGCAAGCGATGAATTTCATCAATAAATAAAATTTCATTGGGCCCAACTCCAGATAAGATGGCAACCAGGTCGCCCGTACGTTCCAAGATGGGAGCGCTGGTAACTTTAAAACCAACTCCCATCTCACGTGCCATAACGCGAGCGAGTGTTGTTTTTCCTAAGCCGGGAGGGCCAAAAAGAAGCAAGTGGTCTAGCGCCTCGCTGCGCATTTTTGCTGCCTGTACATATACCTTCAGTTTTGATTTTATGACTGACTGGCCAAGATATTCATCAAAGGAGTTTGGTTCAAAAGAGATGGTACGGTCTTCGGGTGACTCCTGTAAATTAAGAATCTCAATAGGGGAAAGCATTTCCATAAAACTCTTTCATGTGTTTTTTAAGATGTTATTTAAACAACCATACTAGATTCTTGTTTTTAGCAAAGCTGTCTGGTTACCATCAAATACATAAGGCAATATATGTATTAGATATTTTAGCACAGGCTGGGACTTTTATGAAAAGACAAAGAAAGTATGCTCACTGGCAGACAGTGTTTTTGTTGTTCTTGGGTTGGTTCTATTTACCATTAAAGGCTGCTTCTCTTTTATCATCAGGTGATGTAGCAGCTCTTACAGCGCGTGTTAATGCCCAGTTTGATAACTTGCCAAAAAATGGTTTTGCTGAAATTACCAATATTCGTAATAGTACTTCTTACCCTGCAAGTCTTGTTTGTGATATGAGCTTATACCCAAACCATGATAGATTGCCAGATTCTACCATTGCGGCTTTTAAGCATAAGGCTACTGGTAAGTATCTTGCTGCACGCAAAATTACCATTGGCGGTAAGGCAAGGTTTATATTGACTCCTGATGCAGCAGATTCCAGTGACCCTGCTACTCAATTTCAAGTATGCCATCATGTGTCGACAATTCCTACATTGCGTGATTATATTGGCTTTACTGCAACGGTTGCCAACGATGCTACTATGCAAACAACGACTGATGGGGTTGTTAATTTTCCTAATACTAATTTTAATGATGAAATTGCTGATCGGAATGCACAGTGGACCCTGCAAGGAGCTACCCTTGATGATGCCTGGCTTGATAATAGGCCACAAGAAGACAACCCTGGTGGTATTGCAACTTATGTAAGCGAATTACGTAATATGCATGTTAAGGATGATGTAAAAATTAATGTGGAAACAGCTACATGGGGCCTTGCATCAGATGATCTTATTGATGCTACCAATAATGATAGTTCTGTTATGCGCTATGGAGATATAGTTCGTATTGGTACTCAAAAAGGCGACTTCATTACACAATTTGGCAATACTATCGGGCGTTCTGGTCTGGTTAATAAGACCTCATGGAAGAATCACTGTTGGCGAGTAACTTCTTATGATAATAAGAAAAAAGAAGGATCTGCAGTAGAATTAGATGATAGCGTATTATTTATTTCATTAAGCAACCCTAGTGTTAAGTTTGTTAATAGGCTGTGCAATGGGATCACAACAGATATTAATGGTGGGAAGCAAGTTGTTGGGGTTCCTGTAAAGTATAGTGGCTCTGTGCGTGAGTATGCTATGCACAATAAGCCTGAGTCCGGTATGTTTACAAGCGACAAAGGATGGCTGCAGGCTTATCAAACTGATTATAATGGGATGAGCTGGTCTTTTAAGCATCAAGGGCCAAATAAGAATGATTCAGCTCGTCTACGGTTTGAGTTTATGCCAACTGCTGTTAATAAAGATGCTAATGGCTACAGCGTAATGAAAAGAGATGCTGCAACCGATAAATGGACTTTGCTGCCAAACGATAAAAAGTTTAAAATGATTGCAGTAAGAAGTGACGATGATGTTTGGGGGGTTGCGCCCGATAACACCGTGTGGCAATGGGATGGTACTGATTGGGATTTAATTCCAAGTACTGTGCCTTTTACTGAAGTGGCAGTGAATGCGGGAAAGAATGTCTATGCCGTTGATTTGCAAGGTTTTTTGTATGAGCGTACCCTGAATGGTTGGAATAAAACAGGCGGTGTTACTCGTTCTCTTAAATTGCGTAATGAAGATTATAAGCGCATAGATCCGGGTGCTGGTAATCCATATGCTTCTAGTAATGTTGGAGCAGGATTACCTCCAACTGGTGATTATTTTTTCTACGTAAAAGCCATCGCTCAAAAAAATATTTGCATTAAAATCGCTGCGTATGATTTAAGATTATTCACTGGTGATGGTGCAAGATCAGAAATAATAAGAAATGGTCAATCTGTAGCGCAATCCAATTGTTTAATGCCTGATTCTACTAGGCCAGTTGATATTGCTATTGCCATGATTGGAAGCACAAAGACGATTAGGGTATATGCAAATGGTAAAAAGCTGATGCAGTATCAGGATCAAAGTTTTACCCTGAACCCAAATACGGCAACGCTTGGTGCTATTGAGGTACCATGGCAATATGGACCCATGTACGATGAACCAGCGCCAGCGGGTGTTGATGTTGATGCTTACATGGCTACTCGTAATGAAGTAAGCTCTGTTGCTGTAGCCTCTAAATCTTCAATTTGGTGCATCGGCAACGAGGGGGTATTAAATAACTATAATGGAGGCGCTACTACTACACCACAGACAGATATAGGTAAGCCAGTTACTGCCGTGAGTTGTGCTGATGATGGTACTACTTGGGCTGTGCGTTCTAACAGTGAAGTGTGGGCGCTTAATACAACTGCATCGCCAGCTCGTTGGGAAATGCGTGATCCTCCAGCAGAGAAGCCATTTATTACTTCTATTGCTGTTCGGAATGCTTCAGAAGTTTACGTGCTTGGGGCTGATGGGGCTTCCTATTTATGGAACGGTAAAACATGGGCCAAGCAGACCAATATGCCGATGCTGCGAAGGCTTTCGCTTGGGAATGGTGTAAGCAGAATAGTTACACCTATTATGGAAAAGATGCAAATATCACAGATGATGACTCATGACAGTAGCGGCAAGGTATATGATAAGCCTACTGATGCATCAAAAATCAGTGTAGAAATAGTTAAGCTTGGTTTTGGTGGTAATATTGCTCCACAAGAAACGGTTGCTTGTATGTTGCCAGCGCAACAAAACCCAGAGGTAAGCGGATTTGCTGAAACCGTAGTTAATATTGAGCCTGGAGCGACATTGACCGTGCAACCCCTGGCGAGTCGTGGTGGGGCATGGCCTCGAAAGACGTTCCGTGTAAAAAATAATGGCACGGTAAGTTTCTTAGCTCAGCCAACGCCTAAAGGTGATATTCAGGTTATTCTTGGTGATAAGATTTCTAATAGCTATCTCTATAAAATTAAAATTGGTACAGCTCAAAATACGCGTGCGTGCATTATCAAACGTTCAGTTGGTAATGATGGCAAGGAAGTTGACGAAGAGGTATTTGGTGTTGATGTTTCCCAAAATAACCTAGCTTATGCATCTCCTGGTAATTTCACGCCATACTGGGTTAGCTATGACAATGGTCTTATTCTCGTAGGGATGGGCCTTCCTGGCGATCACGTATTTATGGCTTACCGTACTGATGATCCACCTGACTTGGTAGACCATGCTGGTTTTAGCACAAAAGATGGCATTGTGCAGTATTCAAATATTCAATTTTCAGAGCCAGTTGTGGTGCAATCAGTTAACCGTATAGACACAACTTTAGCAGGATCAATTAGTTTAAGCGCTGCTGGTGCTGATGCAGGAGCTTCGGCTAAGACGGAAACAGCTAAGTCAACTGACACTGCTGCTAAAGGTGCTGCTGGCAAGAAAGATGCTACTGATGATAATTCACCACCACCAATTAATCTTCCAGCAACGATTAATTTGAAAGGTGGATCTATTAATTGGCAAAAATTACCATTCCGTGTGCCTGGTGGTGCTACAGTTGGATTTAGTATGCAAGGAGCGCAACAATGCGGGTTGGTTCTTGGTGAAGCAACAGATCAATCAAAGACGCACTACATTGTTACGTTTGGTGAAGGAAATAATGAAGGTATTTCTGTTAAGCGGTCTGTTCCAGGCAAGCCTTACAGGGTCATATCTTTTCAATCTAACAAAGATTTTAGTGGTCTTAATCTTGATCCAAATAAACCCGTTAAAGCATGGGTAAGTTATAATAATGGTGCATTTGTAATTGGTGCTGGTGAGATTGGTGAAAACCCAGTGTTTGCTTGCAGTGATATGTTTGGGTCTTCAAATATTCAACAAGTTGGTTTTGTTGCGCTAGGAAGCTCAGCATGTACTGTTTCAGAGGTTTCTTTGGCTGCACCACTAGGATTAAGTACTGAGCAGATTTCTGGTGCATATGAGGCTAATGTTGGGCGGTTTATGCCACATGTGAGTGGCAGCGTCAATATTGTTCTGCCGTTCTGGTATCGCATGTCGCAAGAAGGCCCATCATTGAAGTTATACGACAAAATCACAAATCAAAGCTTTTTTGTTGCTGGCATGCCGCAACAAGGAACATTGTATAGTTTCTTGGCTACTATAGGACCTGACGGTTTTATGAGTATGGCAACTGCGGCTGAACCAAATAACCCATTACAAAAAGCTATTAGTCGGCAGGTGGTTACATTACAAGCAAATGCCCAGTTAGAGCAGCAAAAGGCAGCTTTAATTGCTCAAAAAGGTCAGCTTGACTCGACTTCAGCTCAGGATAAGGTGCAACTCTTAAATGCTAAAGCGGCTGCTATGACGGCTGAAGCGCAAAACGTTTCTGGTTCAATGAATGCTCTTGCTGGTGGTTTGAGTATGGCGGGGCCAGGAGGTGCTGTGATTGGGCTTGGTATTGGGTTGTCAGGACTTGCAACAACAACAACTATGTATAAACTGGCATCAAATATGCAGGTTGAAGCGGCTAAGGCAGGTATTTCTGCAGCTGAAATTTCTACGGCTGCCCAGCGAGAGGCTCTAAATAATCAAGCAAATGCTGCCAAAATGCAGCAAGAAGCAAGCTTGCTGCAGGGTAATGCGTCATTTGCATTTAAGAGCGTGAACTCATATGTATTTACCGATGTACCAAGCAGGCCGCCATTGGGTGATGCATCGCTTACTCCTGAGCTTATTGAAGCTCGTAATGCGGTTACTGGCATGATGGCGCAATTAAACTTGCTTGATGTAAAGCAAGCGTATGAGCCGCTTCTGAGTGGGTTGCAAGAAATTGTGTATCGCACTATTAATTGTTTTGTGATTACACCTGTAGTGAAAAAACAGTTTATTGATAAGATGAAAGACCTGGTGCAAGCGTATCCGCAAGTATATGGCGAACAGCTTGATGCTCGGGTAATGAATAAGCTGATTAGCTTGCTGATGACCTCTATCAATAACTGCTACCTGATTAATCCATTTGAAGATGCATCTACGCGTGATTCTATGTACTCATGGGCTAATAAGCAAGCACAGGCATTGATTGCTGCGCAGGGGGGCATTGATTTATGTCCTTGTTACGGTGAGTATATTTGGTTGCCATATAAAGTAGACGCATCATCAGCTGATAAATTATCCATCTCGTTTCAAGCTGGTGGAAGGAATGATCTCTTTGTTGCGTTTGCTAAAGAGCCAGCCCGCGTACGAAATACTACTGCGCCACTCTATGAGCTTAAGATTAATAACACAAAAGCCACTGTTAGCTTGCAAAGCTTAGGGCAGTCAATTCCTCTGTTGTCTAAAGAAGACTACAAAGATGGATCTATTATGAGTGATTTAGAGCCGCGTACTTATACCATTACGCTCAATGGTTCTGCTGCTGGTCCAACTATTTCGCTTAAGATTGGCGATAGCAAGGCATTTACATGGACAGATAAGTATCCGTATAAAGGCATGCGCTGGATTGGTATTAGTTGCTGGGCTGACCCAATAAGTATTACAAACTTGCCAGCTACTATTGCTAATGCATCGCTGGGGGGTGTTTTAGCTAATAAGCCTGCTTCAGCGCCGACCGATGCTCGCGAGGCATTACAAGATCCTGCAGGAGAGGCTGAAGCTATGCCCCAAGAAGAACCTGCCGGTGATGATGCAGCAGCTGATGCACTTGCTGCTGCTGGTGATGATGCAGCAGCTGATGCACTTGCTGCTGCTGGTGATGATGCACCTGCTGCTGGGGATGATAGTGAAATGGGGCTTACTGAGGAGGAATTAGCAGCCTTAGTGGGTGATGATGCTTCAGCGCCAGCTCCTACTATTAAGGCAGTATCAGGAGCTAAAAAAGCCTCAGTGTCTGCTCCAGCTGTTAAAAAGAAGGCTGCCGGGGCTAAGAAAAAGCGTAAACGCTTGACTAAGCGCCAACGCCAACGAAGGCTTCAGATGCAGCGTAAGAAAAAGCAACAGCAAGCAGCAAAAGGGGCAAAAGCTGCCTGAATTCCTTAGCACTATAAACATATAAAAAGAGCACGAGGGCCTCGGCGGCGCGCTCATGCTGCCCGCGTCCCTGTCGATCATCAACGCCGTCTTC
>CAIKAH010000042.1 GCA_903825355.1 uncultured bacterium
AGGGATGCCACAGTTGGTTAAATAATTTTAGAGCTGTAAAAACCTGTTTTGCTAAAACGTCACAGTCATTTTTAGGCTTTGTACTTCTTGCAGCTACCGTAAGGCTTTTTCAGATGATTTGAATTTCCGGATAAGCCCTTATAAAGCCCCGGTAATACACGAGGGCCCTCTGGCTGCGCCTGGTTCTCAGCCAGCCTCTCCGTCACGCTTAAGCAGAATAGGTACTCGTATTTCTGCGACTCTTCCACGGTTGCCAAGCCGTGATGATGTACGGGCCGGCTTTTCAATCGCTAGAGATAAAGTAAAGGATGTTGCAGTAAGGGCTAAAAATGTTGTTGGTAACGCTCTAGTTGCTGCAAAAACGAAATTAACTCCTTTGGATATTCATCAAGCAAGAGTGGACCGCCATTTGCAAAACACTCAAGACGTTAAGACTCGACTAGGGCCTGAAGAGGGCGAACATGTCCGTGCAAGAGAGCAAGCATTGTTAGCTGAGAAGCAACGATTACGTGGGCTTGAGACTAAGAGTAGCCTTGGTCGACGTATGCTTAGAGGTACAGCTAACGCCGTGAGAAGTGCTTCACAGGGTGTGCATAACGCCGTGAGAAGTGCTTCACAGGGTGTGCATGATGCTTATCACCGTCTTAAAAACCGTACGGCACGGGAGCAGCTTGCAGGAAAGCAGTCATCAGTACGCTTGGCTCTTGAAAAACAGGCTCGAGATCGCTTGGAGCAAACAGCTAGCTTGCGTCAGCAGTTAGCGGAATTGGATGCTCAGGGAGATGTTGGCACTAATGCTGAAGCTCATAATAAAATCGTGCAACAGTTGCGCGATCTTGGTTCAGAAGCAGGGCATTTTCATATGGTGCCACTACCACCGCCGCCTCCGAGCCAATTTTCTACATTGCCGCCGCCTCCACCAGCATCAATATATAATTTTGCTCCACCTACAGGATCAAGTGGTTTACCATCATTGCCGCCGCCACCAAGTTCAGCGTTAAGGAATGATTTTTAATGTTCAGCAAGGGTGGCAAGTAGATCGCTGATTTCCCGCTCTAACATAGCAGCAACAGTAAGCCACTGTGTAGGGTCAGCATTTTCTTCTGTAGCCCATTGAGCAGCTAACAACGCTTGTACAAAGCTCCACGCGGCTACCCGCTGCCGTGAAGCGTTCATGAGCGTTGAAAAAATGGTAAGACGTTTGAGGATAATCGCCTGTAGATTAGATTGTTGTAAGAGCGGTTTGACCGGATTGCGGACAAAGGCGCCTACTTCATAGAGTGGCTCTCCAATAACGCCATGTGGATCAATAGCAATCCACTCATTGCCGGCAGCTAAGATATTGTTGTGATGCAAATCACCATGAAGCACTACACTGGGAGCCATTGTTGCCAATAAGTGTACAGCGAGTTTCTGCGCTTTAGTAACAAGAGCTGCTGGTAATTCTGGTGAAGGGGAGTAAATGAGGCGATCTAGCCAGTCTGCTAATGTTGGCAGGTTGAGGCCTGGAGGCATTATTGCTTGATGCAGTTGCTGCATAACGGTAACAGCATGTGCAATCGCTTTTACATCATGCTCAGGAAAAAATGTTTCAAGAGAGTTGCCTGGGAGAAGGCGCTCAAGTAATAGTGCTCCAAAAGCCGGAGCTGTATCGAGAAGTTGCACACAGCCGTTTCCTTGAAACGTCTGCAAGGCGATCATTTCATGCAGCAAGGTGGGCGTATCAGTATTTACTTTTACCATGACGGGTAATTTATCTATAGCTCTGATAGCTGTAAAAATGCGGCGCTGTTGAAAAGAGTAGTACAATGCAACATCATCTAATCCCCAATGCTGGGCAATTAAATCAATCATATCGTGCGTTCTACAGCTATCCATGATGCCTTAAGCGGTCTGTGTTGCTGGAGTAGCAGGAGTTGCAGGTTTGTTAGGCACTTCATCAAAAGCATGAGAAAATTTATCAATTACTCTGGTTAGGGTAGCCTTGGCATTAGCAGTGCGTGGCTTTCCCCAGGTTCCAGTTACTGGGTCATAAGAAAAAAGTGCCAAAATACTAGCGCCTACTACCAGCACCGCAACTGTACCTATAATAATAAGTCGTTTGCGTGGAGCGGCATATTCAGCTTCAACTTTAAGGGCAAGTTCAGGGGCTTCGCGGTCTAAAATCTTTTTAACCGTGCGAATGCGGTCTTGAATTAACTTCTCTACCTCAGCTCGTAAATTTTCATCCTCGAATTTTTCGTCCTCTAGTGCATCGCTGTCATGCAATAATTTTTTGTAAATCATGGCAAGTTTTTGTATCGAAAGTTCAGTTTCCATTGGAACGAATACGCGCGCAACATCATCGGCTGTTTGTAGGGTAGTATCAATCTCTGGCAATGAGTTGCTCGTTGCGGTTTCTTCAATGTTTCTTAATGGGATAGTATCAAGATTGTTTTTGTGTGCAAACAGATTGCAGGAAATACATAGAGCTATACTGAGTAATAAATACATCATTAAAATTGTCCTAATAGTTTACAGGTGCTGTATTTTTCTCACGGCCCTTAACATAGCATAAAAATGTCAAAATCGCAATTAATTCAAACTGTAATGATAATTGTGCCTTTATGGCCTTATTTTTTAATAAAAAGCAGGCTTGTATTTTAGCATTCATCGAAGGGCAACCGAGGAGAAGCCTTGAGTTGGAGCTTGGGCATCTGGTACCATAAAAACCAATGAATTTTTTGGTACAAAGAAGAGGAGTTGTTATGAATAGGGTTAATAAACAAATAGTGATACATCTGATGCTTTGTCTGAGTGTGAGCAGTTGTTTTGCATTAGGTGATCAGGGGCCACAACTACATTTAACCGCGCCTAAATTTGTGCCACTTGAAGTAGGAGAAGAGTCTCTCTCATTTGTCGTGAAAGATGAAAGCACCTCTACTGAATTAGAAAAAGTTTCTTTTTGGGGCAGCACAGCCATCAGTGGTGTTTGCCGCGAAGACAATGATTCTGTAACGTCAATTCACTTAGCGTATACACAAAAAATCAAAGTAGTAGACCAAGAATATAAAAGTAAGCGCTACCCTAGCAAAGAGTTCTGTTTGGTAGAAAAAACAAACATTGATGGTACGGTGATAGATGGATTACTGGTTCCTGCAAAATTAGTGGTATGTGGTATTAATAAACAATCAAAAGATGAAGAATCATGGTTTTTGGGAAAAATTGACCAATTGGTACGATTGGATGTTGTTGATGATCAGCATCGCGATATAGCCGTAGCAAAACATATTGACCATTTAGTAGGGCCAAAGCATCACAAAATAGCTAAAAAAATTAAAGTCGCTAAACCGCATGATCCTGCTGCTGTTAAAGTACTTAAGGCTCCCGACGTGTGCCAAGAAAAAAAGGTAGTGGTACTTGAAAAACAGACTGGTGCAATGGTGCAAAAGACTATTATGCAAGCGGTAACCGATTTGCTTGTGGCAATTATTGGCGTATGCAAGGCGGTATTTGAAACCATACGTGGGCTATTTTTCTAATTATGTTCTTATTTGACGCACTCATAAATGAGCAGGGGTGCTTGCTCATTGGTGGGGAGATTTTTTGCATAATCCTGATATTTGATAATACTGGTAAAATTAAATTGCTTAAGTAATCTATCCATTTCATCAAAGCGGTACAAATATTGGCGAAAATCTTCTTCCTCAAGAGCAACAAGAGTGCCGTTTTCTATTGATTCATAGCGGCACAACGAGGTAAAAAGTTGTGCCTCCTCATCATAGGATGTCAGCGTATTGATGGCAATGACTGAACCATCCGCTCGGGTATTGATGCCACGCCGCCAGATGCCACAGGGATGGGGAACAGAATTAATTGTTTCGATATCCAAAACAAGTTTACCGCCTGGTGCTAGGTGATGATAAAGCGTTGCTAGACTCTTTTGCACATCATTGGGATTAAGGATAAGGCCGAATGAGCCGTATGGGATAAAAATTAAGTTATATCGTTTACTGCTGGTGAAGTCTTGCAGGAATTGCTGCCATACCGGAGCTTTGTTAGGGGCATATTTTTTTCTAAGCGCATTAAGCATATGAGGTGAGGCATCAAATCCTTCAATGTCACAACCTGCTGCGAGCATGGGCAATAAAAAGCGGCCGGTGCCACACATTGGCTCTAAGATAGGGCCTTGTGCTTGTAGGGCATAATTCATGTAAAATGAGGCTTCTGCCTTTCCCCTGTGATGTTCCAGGTCATAAAATTCAGTACAAAGTTTAAAATAAGTGGTAAGGGGAGCTCTTGTCATGATTTTTTACTCTAAGAATGAACAAGCTTGTTTCAGGCTGCTGATTCTATCATGATAAACAGGGAAATCATATGGGAAAAAAGGTGGCTGGCTGCTGCCACGATTGGGGAGCTTTCATGAACTATGATCTAAGAGCGCTAGTACGTATGGGGTGTGGCTGGGTTCTCTTTTTAGTGGGCACTATTGGATGGCTTTTACCTATAATTCCAGGCGTGCCATTAATGTTTTTGGGTCTTGGGTTAATATTTGGTACGGCGCGCGTGCGAGCAAGCCGAATCTTGTTGCGCCGTTGGTGGCATAAGCAGCGGGGAAAATGAGTTATTTAAAAAAGCTACTGAATAGGCTATCTGCCGCATCTAGTGCTGCCCACTTACCGCCATAACGCAAGCAGATAAAAAATACTATGCATGAAACCAGCACGGAAAGAGCTATGAGAAAGCTTGCTTGTAGTAAAAAGAGTATATCAGTAGTGATGATAGAGCTCCTTACGGTTGTAAGCGTTGTTTAATGAACACATGAACAACGGTGGTATCTTTTTCGCTGCGAATAGAAAGCGTACACATTTTATGTGGCTTATGGCAGATCAGTAGCCCTTCGAAAGAATTAGAAAAGTTTTGTAGCTCCCAGCCATTACTTTCCATAGTTCTTAGATAAAAATCTATGACTTTAGCTCGTGGTTGTGTACCAGTATACAATAGATAATCGTTATCAATAGCTGACTGACGAGTTTTGCTGGTAAAAGCAAGAGGCTGCGGTATGTCGAAATGTTTAGCACTTGCTAAGCGCAAGGCAGTAGTAGGTGTATCCTGAGTAGGTTTTTTTTTGCTACAGCCGTAAAAAAAAAGCGTCATGCCGAGTGCGCAAAAAGCACCGCAGTATGACGCTTTAAAAATAGCTTTTCTGAGGCGCTTATGCAGCTTCTGAAGCGGCATTAGCTTCCTTAAGCACAGTTTTTTGAGCTTTAGTCATTACACGCTCTTCGATACGAGCAGCATTTCCTACGCGATCTCTAAGGTAGAACAACTTAGCACGACGAGCTACACCATATTTTACTACACGCATAGCAGTAACGCTTGGTGTATAGTATGGAAAAATTTTTTCAACGCCAATACCGTTGGCACCAATACGGCGAACAGTTACCGTTGAAGCAATACCGTTATTATGCATAGCGATAACGTCACCAGTAAAGAGCTGTGTGCGCTCTTTGTCGCCGTCTTTAACAGTTTGTGAAACTTCAATGGTATCACCCACTTTGAAAGCAGGAAAATTGCGTTCAGTCATACCGATATTTAGGATAGTTTCTTTAGTTAGTCCACGGGCTTTCATGAAATCCTCTTGTAAAATAGCAAGTTTCTGAGTTGCTGATTATAAATTTTTTTCTACCTTTTGGCAATACTAAGATCGTTTTTTATAAGTAGAAAATGCTCATTAAAATTGACAAATTGGTTATCTTGTTTGCTTGGTTAGTGTTTCTACACCATAAGCGATACGTTTTAGGCTCTCTGTTTTTCCTAAAATTTCCATTAATTCATACACGCTCACCCCTTGAGCAAATCCTGTCAAGGTAATACGCAGAGGAGCCATAAGCGCGCCCATTTTAATGCCCGTTTGCTCAAGCGTAGCTTTCAATGCTGCTTCCAGCGACAGAACATCCCATGAGGTGAGCTCTTTGACGCGCTCTACAAACAGCGCAATATGCTCTGGGGTATAGTGATGCCAGTGCTTTGTTACAGCCGTTTCATCAAAGATACTTGGGGCATTGAAAAAATAGTCCCCATAGGTGATAAAGTCAGGCAAAACAACTAAGCGCTCTTTGAGAACCTTTATGATCCGCAGGCAATAAGTGTCATCAGGGATATCCCAGCCAGCCTGTTCCATTAGCGGCTTAACCATGCTGAGTACTTCTTCATCAGATTTACGCATGATATGCTGGTGGTTTAGCCAATTAAGCTTTTCAATGT
This sequence comes from uncultured bacterium, assembly GCA_903825355.1. Classification (GTDB taxonomy): domain Bacteria; phylum Babelota; class Babeliae; order Babelales; family RVW-14; genus CAIKAH01. Next base: position 6,247 of record CAIKAH010000042.1, read on the forward strand.
TAAATACGGCGCCAGCGCTGCCAACACGTTCGAGTGAAAATTCTTGTTCAAGTTCTTTCAGCGAAAAAATTTCACGGGTATCACCAGGGTTCCACCCTAAAAAAGCAATGAAATTGATCAAGGCTTCTTTAAGGTATCCTTTAGCCCGGTAATCTTCTACTGCAACATCGCCTTGGCGTTTGCTTAATTTGCTGCGATCAGGGTTAAGGAGCAACGGTAGGTGGGCAAATTGCGGCGCCTGCCAGCCGAAGTATTGATAAAGCAATAAATGTTTTGGGGTACTTGGTAGCCATTCTTCGCCGCGAATGACGTGTGATATGTGCATGTAATGATCATCTACAACAACCGCTAAATGGTATGTAGGAAAGCCGTCTGATTTAATAATGACTTGATCGTCCACAACGTTATAGCCAATACTTACATCATTACGAATAATATCATGAAAAGTAATACTCCCTGTTAGGGGTACTTTCATGCGGATTACCTGTTTTTCGCTGGTAGCTAATTTTATTTGTACTTCTTCCGGCGAGAGCTTACGACACAAGCGATCGTACGCAGGGGGCTGCTTTGCGGCAATTTGCGCTTGGCGGACAGCGTCAAGGCGCTCTGCGCTGCAAAAACAGTAGTAGGCATGACCTGCAGCAATTAGCTGCTGGGCGTGTTTTTGATAAAGTTCAAGACGTTGTGATTGAGTATATGGCCCATATGGTCCGTCAATCTCTGGTCCTTCATCAAAAAACATATCAGCCCAGTGCAGGGTGTTAATAATATTTTGAGTGCCTCCAGCAACTTCACGTGTTTTGTCAGTATCTTCGATACGAAGCAAGAAATTCCCCTGATTTTTTTTTGCAAACAGGTAAGCATACAAAGCGGTGCGTAGGCCACCAACATGTAAAAAACCAGTAGGACTAGGGGCGAATCTGGTACGTATCATTATCATAACTTTCGAGAAGTAAATTTATTGAATTAAATTTTTTGGAAGTTTTGGCTGCAATCCTAGCCAGCGATCTAAAATAATAGCCATTGCTGAGCGTACGGAGAGATGATTATAGTCTGTCATTCCAGTAATAGGAAGTAGCAAGTAATCACTCTGATTAACTACTTCATCAGCAAGGCCTTGAGCCGTACCAAAGATAAATACTACAGGCCGCTTTTGTACCCATATCGTCTCTTGGCTGTGGTAATCAATCGTAGTTGCATGGCTCATAGTTTTTGCACTGGTAGTAATTATGATTGGTTTTTTACCTGTTTCCGCTTCAATGCTTGCTAGGGCGCGCGCAAGGCTTATTTCAGTACGTACTCGGCTTACGGCTTTAAAACGACTAGGATTATATTTTTTACCTCGTTCTGAATGCCAAAAGCTCAAGAAGGTTTCTACAATGCTCAGTTGGTCAACAAGTGGGGTTACTAAGAAAAAATTTTCAATCCCATAGGTGGCACATGAGCGTGCGGTGTCGTGAATATCAATAGAGGTGACCGAAGAGGTCCCTGTAGTGCCGTCTGGTAGCTTTACTTGATCATGCATTAGAATGACGTAATGAGGAGGTATGGTTTTGCTTGCTTCATTGCAGAGCTCTTTGCTTGGCTGAGCAGCACGAAACCAATCAAAACGTTGTAAGATAGTTTTTTTGCAGGCCTGTTCTTGTCTCCACTGTGCAATTGCCTCATGATTGCCCGAGCGGACAATAGCAGGAATTTCTTGTTCGTGCCATGTTGCAGGGAGCGTGTAGGCTGGATGATCGAGCAGTGGGCCTGTAAATGAATCTGCTTCGACAGACTCAGTGTTGCCAACAACGCCAGGAACATAGCGTAAAAGTGCTTCTAGTAATACCTGTGCTGGTAAATCACCGCCCATAAGTACATAATCACCAATAGAAATCACAGCATCAGCATATTTTTGCTCAACGCGTGCGTCCATGCCTTCATAGCGAGGACAGACTAGCATTATGTGGAGATCTTGTTTTGCCTCTAGGCTTGATTGAAGTCCTATGCCCAGTTCACTTTCAGCTTGTCGAAGGGTGCTTCCCGTAGGGCAAGAAAGCGTTGATTCAGTGCTAAAAAGCTTTTCAGCAAGCAGTTTTACTACTGGTTGTGTAATTACGATACCTTGCGGAGAGAAGAAGATTTTAAAACCATTCCCGTATGTAGTAATGCAATAGTTAAGTGCTTTTTCAACGACTTCTGGTTTAAGTATCATACCAGCTCCGGGCCCACAGAGCTGCTGATCAATACGTTCTTTAGGTGCTACAAAATCAGAAAAACGGATGAGGTTTATTTTGAGTAATCCTTTTTCTTGAGCTTTGCCAAGGAGACTAAGCGAAATAAATGATTCGTGCAGCTGTGGAAAAACAGTGATGATGCTTATGGTTATCATGATTTCTTACGCAAAAAATACCCAAAAAAAATGGCTGGCATAAAGCCAGCCACGACAACTTTTGTAGTCTCTTTTATTCAACTACTCAAGAATTTCAAGCACTGCTCGCTTCTGTTCTTTTGATGCAGCAGCGTGTACAAGTGTTCTAATTGAACGAGCGGTACGGCCTTCTTTGCCGATAACTTTACCAAGATCTTCAGGTGCTACGCGTAGCTCGATAATGGTTGATTGTTCGCCAGTCACTTCAGAAACATTTACATGCTCAGGCTTATCGACGAGTTTTTTAACAATGAACTCGACTAATTCTTTTAACATGCTCTCTCCCTTATGCATGTAAGATCATTTGCAATAGCAAAATAACACCATTGCAATATGATGTATAATCTAAAACAAAAAACAGCGCGAACAGTTTAAGCGGCGCGCTTTATAATTTTTGCAACAGCTGCAGAGCAAGTTGCTCCTTTTGCAATCCATGCTTGGATGCGATCAGTGTGCAATTGAATAGCTTTGTGTTGAACAGGGTCATAAGTTCCAAGTGTCTCAAGACAGGCGCCATCGCGTTTTTTGCGAGAGTCGACCGCGACAATACGCCAGAAGTGACGGTTTGTTTGACCAATGAAGCTAAAGCGAATAGTGACAGCCATTAAAAAAATCCTTTCAGGCAACTATAATCATTGAAATTGAGCATCAAAACAAGAGGTAGGAAAACAATTAGGAGAACCGTTTTAGTTTGCCCATCTTCTTCATCATTTTAGCAAATTGTTTGCATTCTTCAAATCTTTGTAACAATTGATTTACATCTTGTGTGCTTACGCCAGCTCCGGCAGCTATGCGTTTTTTGCGTGAACCATCAAGCAAAGCAGGCATTAGGCGCTCTTTTTTAGTCATAGAAGACATAATAGCTTTAAAGCGCTTTGTTTCTGTTTGTCCTTTTTCCATCATTTCAGGGGTAATTTGATGGCTACCTGGCAAATAGCGTAATATTTTCTGCATAGAGCCCATCTTGTCAAGCATCTGAAGCTGTTCTTGGAAGTCATTTAGGTTGAAAGAGCCATCCATAAACTTCTGAGCTATGCTGTCTTGATTTTGAGGACTAATGTTTTCAGTAGCTTTTTCAAGGAGTGTCTGTAGATCACCCATGCCCAAAATTCGGGTGGTCATGCGTTCTGGTACAAAGTATTCTAAATCTTCAATTTTCTCTCCAGAGCCTACCCAAGCAATCGGTTTGCCAAGTTGAAAGCGAAAAGCAAATGCAGCGCCGCCTCGTGTGTCACTATCCATTTTGGTTAAAATAGCAGCATCAAAACCAATAGCACGTTCAAATGACTGAGCAATATTAAGCGATTCTTGTCCCGTCATGGCGTCAAGTACGAGTAATTTGTGTTTGGGGGTTAGCAGTTTATTAATTTGTACCAGCTCTTCCATCATGCCTTCATCAACATGTAAACGACCAGCGGTGTCAAGGAGTAAATGTTCATAGCTTTTTTGCTTGAAAACCTGCTGTAATTCTTGCGCTGCAGCTAGAGGAGTGGTTGCTTTAGTGCGATAAAAATCAACGCCTACTTGTTTGGCTAAAATTTCAAGTTGGTCAATAGCTGCCGGTCTGTAAAAATCAACAGAGCCAACTAAAATATGTCGTTGTTTGCCTCGCTGCTTTGCTTGCGCTTTTAGGTTGTGGCAAAGTTTAGCAATAGTGGTAGTTTTCCCTGATCCTTGAAGGCCCATAACCATGACAATTGACGGAATTTGGAAGGTAACACCGGTAACGGCATTTTTGCCTCCAAGAAAAAGCAGTAAATTATCATGAACTATTTTTATAAATTGCTCGCCAGGCTTAAGTGATTGGTGCACTTTTTTACCGGTAACGGCTTGTTTGATTTGTTCTAGAAATGCGTCAACAACAGTAAGGGGAACATCAGCTTCGATTAGTCCTTCGCGTACTTTGTTGTACGCTTCGGTAATGTTTTCCTCAGTAAGCTTGTGTGAATTACTAAGCCATTCGAGAACGCCAGAAAATTTTTTTGATAAAAAATCGAACATTAAAAGCACCTAGTGATGCAAGAATATTTATAGAAGATAGCCCGCCACCAGCAGCTACAGCCTTTTAAGGTACAGTACTTAAAGTGGTGCCGGGAATTGGAGTTGAACCAACGACACATAGATTTTCAGTCTACTGCTCTACCACCTGAGCTATCCCGGCATGTGACATATGCTTTGCAGTAATTGAGTAATCAAATTCATGCAATTTTGCAAATACGAACAAAAGACTACAGTTATGGTGAATTCTTGTCAACTGAAAAAAACGCGAATCAGCATGTTCTTGTCTTTTTTTTGAATATGCGGTTGAATTATAGCACGTTTTAAGTAAAAAACTGTCAGTTGTAGCGTTTATGTGCATAGAATATGCATACTACAATCTCGAAAAGCTTAGAGCATTTTCTAGAAGCGAGGATTTGTATGAATGGCTCGTCGTTTAGCCTGCAAGATACGGGATTAGTAAAAGCATTAAAAGACGCTATTAAGTCGCTTGGGGTAGTTTTTGGTGATATTGGAACCAGCCCTATTTATGCTCTCACCATCATTTTTCACACTATTCAACCAACAGTGGAAAATGTATTTGGGGTTCTTTCGTTAATTGCATGGACCCTGTTTCTCCTTGTTGGTGTTGGATATTCCTGGCTAGCCATGGGACTTGGTAAGAAAGGAGAGGGTGGTACTATTGTATTGCGTGAGTTATTGGTTCCACTTGTAAAGTCGCCTAAACATGTTGGCTTGATCACTATTATGTCATTTATAGGAATAGCTCTATTTTTTGGTGATGGGGTTATTACTCCGGCGGTGAGTATTTTGAGTGCTGCTGAAGGGATTGCCCATATGCCTGGCTGTTCCGACATAGATCATGGGTATGTTGTCTTGTTGGCTTGTGTAGTCACAATTCTATTATTTGTCTTGCAGCGGCGAGGGACGGAGAAAGTATCTATTCTGTTTGGGCCATTAATGGTTGTATGGTTTGGGGTGCTGGCAACGTCAGGCATTTTATCTATTATGACTATGCCAAGTATTTTGTATGCTATTAACCCGTGGTATGCCCTTAAGTTTATCATTGCTAACAAATTCACGGCCTTTATTGTGCTTTCTGGGGTGACTTTGTGTGCTACTGGGGGTGAAGGATTATATGCTGATATGGGACATTTAGGCCGTAAGCCAATTATACGGGCATGGTGGTTTGTGTTTTTTGTTTTAATTTTGGCATATTTGGGGCAAGGGGTATTTTTGATTAATAATCCGCATGCAACCTCTATCCTATATCAACTTATTTTGAGTCAGGTTCCGTCAACTTTATATGTTCCTTTTTTAATGCTAAGCATTATGGCTACAGTAGTTGCTTCGCAAGGAATGATTAGTGGTCTTTTTTCCGTGGTGTATCAAGGAATTACTACGAATGTTATGCCTATGTTTAAAGTTGATTATACTTCAAGCAAGCTGCGCTCTCAGGTTTATATTGGTGCCATTAACTGGGCCCTAATGACGGCAGTGTTGATTTTTATTGTACAGTTTCAATATTCACATAATTTAGCCTCAGCCTATGGGCTTGCAGTAACAGGCACAATGACGCTGACTGGTATTCTGATGTCGTGGATTTTTTCATTGCGCAAACACTATGGCAAGATGGCTATTGCAATGATTATTACCTGTATTGATCTTGTTTTTTTTCTTTCTAATACGCTTAAAATCCCTCATGGGGGGTATTGGTCTTTGCTTATTGCATCGGTGCCATTGACTATTATTTTGATTTATACACGGGGGCAGCGGCGCTTACAGCAAGCATCACAGCCAATGCCGTTGGAGGTATTTTTACAAAAATATGAAGAGCGCTATCAAGATGCAAGCAAGCTTGATGGTTCTGCTATTTTCTTCGTGCGCAGTATTAATTCTATCCAGCCATATGTTGTTCAAACAATTTTTGAGAATAACATTATATACGAAGATAATATTTTAGTGGCTGTAATTACGCGGGATGATCCATTTGGAGTTATTGGATTTTTTAAGGGGAATTTAGCGCCAGGTCTTCGTATTTTCGAAATTCACATGGGCTATATGGAGATGCTTGATATTGAAAAGATTTTACATAATGCCGGTATTGATGCGTGTGTTATGTTTTATGGGCAAGGTGAGATTGTGGCTAAGCGGCCAGCCTGGAAGCTGTTTGCATTAATCAAGCGGATTTCCCCATCTTTTGTGCAGTTTTATAAGCTGCCAGCCCATAAACTTCATGGGGTTGTTTCATCGGTAGAAATATGATTTTTTAAGATAGTTGCTTGGCCGCTCTTATTCATTCTGTTGAAGAGGATGGGACTAAAAGAGCGGCCTTTACGAATTATTCAATTTTCTGTTTTTCTTCTTTCAAGGTTAAGGTTTCACTGGTTTCTGCAAGACAGATAAAATATTTTTCTTCGGGTTAAATTTTTCTGCAAATTGTATCAAATTTATGGGTGTTTTACTTGAGCCTGCAGAGGCGTTAAGTGTTAATAAATTTTTTTGTTCAGCAGCTGTAAGGCTATTCCATTTGTAGGTAAATATTTCTGGTGAATTATTTAGGATTAGCTGAAAAAGCCCAGCTTGCGTTTGGTTTGTGCAGATAATTGGTACTAGTGATGGAAATTTAGCGTCTGCTCCATCCGGAAAGTTAACGCCGTATGTTGGCGTTTTGTCAGAGGAAGAGATAGCCATGCAGCTGTTTTTTATTATAAAATCCCATTCGTTTGCTGCTTTAGTTGCAATATCACTCCCTGTTTTGCCAGAAGATTTATTAACTACACCTTTAATAGTGGGCACCTTATAGGTACCTTTCTTTTTTGGTGATTTTACATCTACTATTGCCTTGATTATGCGCTTAGGATTTCGATATTTCCTAGTGGTTTTTGCTATGCAGGTTGTTCCAATAGTACTGAGTATGGCAATGGTGAGTAATCTGAGGGCTAGTGTTATTTTTTTCATTGTTTTCCTCTATTAGGTATAAATTTTAGTATTATGATGTCGGCAGGCCATCAAAGCCATCAATAGCGGTTAAGGGAGAGGGCCCAAAGTTTCCACTGTAGATTATTTCACCTGTAGTGTCTGAAGGAAGCATGCTAAATTGCATACTATTTGGATTGTTTTGATCAATTGGAAGGACGCAAAGTCCATCTTGGAAGGTAAGAAACAATTGGTTTCCTCCTAGGCTTGCAGCTGCGATTAACCGGCTGTGCTCTATCCCGTTTGCATCAGGGCCATCATTAATAATTTTCCAGAGGCACCCTGGTGTGGTGGCTGCTGATCCAGTGGCTGAAATATCTTTAAATCCAACAGTTTTTCCATCGCCAAGCACTGCAAGTGCTAATCGACAGGTGCCGCTTGCAGCAGATCCTCCTGGGATTATAGACCCATTAGTGTTTAAGTTTGTGATAAAGCTAATCGTTGAAAGGCCACTTGTAGCCTTGCCTGTAGATGTGTCAGTGACTATGGTAAACGGTGCTGCAGTTGTAGGGAATCCCTGTGGCATGAGTCCTTCAGGGCAGTTCCACCACGGTAACGAGCCTGTGTAATTTGGGTTGCCGATTAAGTAAATATACTGATAAGTTGAATCTTGATACATGTATGTCCAGTAGCTAGCGCAGTTTGCCGATGTGGCTGTTGCTGTAAGCATAATGATGATTGCAAGCTTGTTTATAAAAAAATTCATAAATTCCTTTAGTAATATAATATTAATATTCTGAGTATCTCAACTGGTATTATTATATTCAGACTGATAATTAAAAAGCAACAATATAGATTTTTTTTGGTCAAAAAAGTTAATTTTGCAAAAAAGCGTTTCAGTTTGTTGACTTTTACATCAAAATCATTAGATTTATATCTGTTCTTTGGTATTTGTTGAGCGGGAATAGCTCAGTGGTAGAGCATTGCCTTGCCAAGGCAAGGGTCGCGGGTTCGAATCCCGTTTCCCGCTCCATTCTATACTTTGCGCGATTTGCGCTAGTAGCTACGAGTGGCGAGCCATTCGGATTCTTAAAAAATAGGTAGAATGCGCTCAATAAATAATAAAATGAATCGATCAAAACTGGACGATTGCAACTAGGGATCTTTTCTGTTAGGGTATTCCTGAAGTATACGCAATTTCTAATAAAATCGCGCACTCACCATACAAATATTCTCTTTAATTTCATCGTTGTTGAAAGGTTTTAGCAGATGAAATCAATGCTTCATGAGGCGTCAAGCGTCGCCAAAGCGATCGAAAAAGCATGGGCAGAGTCTGGCAAGCCTCGTGAATTTACCATTAATGTTCTTGAGCCTGGCGTAAAGAACTTTTTTGGATTTTCCAAGCTTCCAGCTATTGTTTCCATTACTTTTGATCCAAAGAGTGTGCCTGCAGTCCGATCTGAATCTACTGATCGTCGTGACCAGCGGCAACAACAAAAGCCGCGTAATGCCAATGGCAAAGACGAGCAAAAACGGCGTGATTCTCGCGAACAACGTGACCGTTCAGAGCGTAATGACCGTAGTAATGATAAAGACCGTTTAGTGCGTCAACAAGGACGTTCTGAACAGCCTTCAAAGCCACAGCGTATGCAGCAGGTAACTGAGCCGCGCACACGTGATACGCAGCGGGAGCAGGTCCGTGACCAACAACGTGAGCAACCCCGTGACGTTCGCGAGTATGAAGATCTTGCTTCATGGACGCCAGAGCTAACCGCTGATTTGCAAGGAGAGATAGCATCTCTGGTTAATGCTATTGGGATTGCTGTAGCTTATGCTGTTACGACTGATAAACGGAATGCACATATTGCCTTTAATACAGGCATTTTGCCAGTGGTAGACGATGAGCGTCAACTATTTATGAGTATGTCTTATCTGCTTATTCAGTTTCTTAAGAAAAAACACAAGAAAAAATTACGTGGTTTTCATATCACGATAACAACTAATCGGCATGATGCACCTCAACAATCTCCCGCTGATTCATAGCGATCAACAGGCTATTGTTGCCTTGTGTACTCCACGAGGGAGCGGTGCCATAGCACTCATAAGAATTTCTGGACATAACGCGCTAACGGTGGCTTCATCGTTAGCGCGTTTGTCATCTGTTCGCTCTATTGCCGAGGTGCAAACGCATACCATTCATCATGGTTTTGTTATTGATCAACGTTCTGATGAACAAATTGATGAAGTCATGTTCCTTGTCATGAAAGCTCCTCGGACGTTTACGGGCGAAGATACGGTTGAAATTACGTGTCACAATAACCCTTTTATTATTCAACGTATTATTGATCTGGCTGTACAGTGTGGTGCTCGAACAGCACGTCCTGGTGAATTTACCAAGCGAGCTTTTATCAATGGAAAAATGGATTTAGTCCAAGCTGAAGCGCTTAACGATATGATTCATGCGCAGACTGAGTTGGCGCTTAAACAATCGCAGGCTCAAATGCAGGGAACACTTTCACGGGCAGTTGCAGGTATAGAATTACAGTTGGTAGCAGTCCTAGGCTACGTTGAAGCAACCTTTGAATTTTTAGATGAAGAGCAGCGAGATCTAGATTTTGCTGCTGCTATTGCTAAGCGTATCAATGCTATTCGCCAAGAAATTAGTATCCTCAAGCAGCATTTTGCGTTACAAAAACAGGTTAAGCAAGGGGTACGCGTTGCGTTAGTAGGTAGTGTGAATGCCGGTAAGTCAACGCTGTTTAATGCCTTGGTTGGGAGTGACCGTGCTATCGTAACCGATATTCCGGGTACTACTCGTGATAGTATCGAAGCTTCAGTTTATAAAGATGGAGCCTTTTGGCTGTTTATTGATACAGCGGGTATGCGCCAAACGGATGACATTGTTGAGCAAAAAGGAATTGAGCGTTCACAGGCTGCTGTACAAGAAGCAGATGTGGTATTGATGGTAATTGATGCTGCTCGTGTAATGAGCGCTCAAGAAAGTGAAATATATCAACAATTATTCGCGGCTGCCGGTGAAAAAGGACTGGTGGTTTTTAACAAAATGGATGCAGCTAGTACGAATCCTTCCGCTCCTTTTTTAAAAGAAATAGATGAGCGCGCTATTTTTTATATTTCAGCAAAACAGGCTGATGGTTTACAAGGATTGCAAAATGCTGTTGAAGGTCGTGTACAGAGGCTTTTTGCTGAGGCAAAATCTCCATATCTTTTAAATCAACGCCAGTTTACGTTATTGACTGAAATGCAGGTTGATTTAGAAGCTATTGCAAATACCTTTGGTGATGGCGTACACTATGAGTTACTTGCGTATCACGTGAAAGAGTTACTTGAAAAAGTATCTGAACTTACGGGTAAAAATGTTACTGAGCAAGTTTTGGATATGGTTTTTGGAGAGTTTTGCGTAGGGAAGTAGAAAGCGAACGTCGTAGTAGGGAAAAGGAAAAGGACGATCGTGCGCACTGTTATACTTTTACTTGTTATGTTTATGAGCATTTGTTGTGCTGTTGATGCACAGATAATGCGAAAAAAACGTCGCTCTGCTGGTCAGAGAAAAACCCAATTATTGCATAGAAAACAGATACGCTGTCGGCCCGCAGGGGCTAAAAAAAAGCGAAGACGAGGCGCTGTATCTTCTGTTGTGCAGCGTGATGCAGTTCCCTCTTTTTCTAAGACAATTTGTCGCTTTTTTACTGATAACGACCTGGCGCTAGCGCAAGATTCTTCTGGCAAAAAACAAGTCGTATGGATCAAAGAAGGGACAGATCCTTTTAGTGAACTAATTGTTTCCTGGAATGCCCTGAGGCCCGAGCAAGGGCATCTTGCTATTTGGGTAAGTGTATTCCATCATGGGCGCTGGACGTCTTGGCATAAATTAGCTATTTGGGGGCACAAAGTACAAAAAACATTTTTGCATAATGCTCATCATGCTGTACATACTATTCATAATCGTGTCACCTTGCAGCGTGGGCATCTAGCACGTGGATTTAGAGTGAAGGTTGCCTTTCATAAGGGGGCAGATCCATTAGTGCTCAAGGCGTTATTCGCTTGTACCTCTCGACTCTCTCAGCATAAAATTATTCATCCTGATCCTCATTTGCCTACCGCCATTATTCATAAAAAACACCATACAAGGATATCGCAGTTTATGTTAGACCATGAACGCAAAAAGGATATTTGTGCTCCAGTTAGCACAGCCATGATGGTTAGTTACTTTTTTAAGCAAAAATATGGTCAACGTCCTCACTATTCTATGGCTAATTATGCAGTTGATTTTACTAAGAAAGTGCATGATCAAGGTGATCTGAATGTCTACGGCAATTGGCATTTAAATGTAGCGCAAGCTTTTGACGCAATGAAGGGAGAAGTTTATTTTTCTGTGCAGCGTTTAAATAGCTTTTATGATTTGCATCATTATCTTTCACAGCAAATCCCGGTGGTAGTTAGTGTGCGTCGTCTTCCTGGCGGGGCCACCCCGTATGCAGGAGGGCACTTGCTTATGGTTATTGGATATGACAGTCGCAGACGTCGAGTCATTTGTCTGGACCCTGCTTTTTCCCCTCATCATGCAACGTTGCAAAGTTATCCATTGATGCCTTTCATTCGTGCATGGGGAAGATCTAGCAATATGTCGTATGTTCCTTTGCTTAAAAGCATGGTTGGGCAGGAAGAGCTATTTCCTGCTCGTGAACAGATAGCTGTTAATAATGAAACTGAACCGCTTAAGCCCGTTGCTACTGATTTATTAAGTACTCCTCCTGAGTTGTTGCAGATTGCCTCATTGCAGCCTCTGCCGTTGCTAGAGGATGTTGAAGTAACAGAAGAATTATTAGCAGCCGAGGCATTTGGGCAAAGTTGATTATTGCTAGTGGGGTTGCCCTGTCTGAGGACCTATTCTATACTGAACAATAAGTTTATTTTTTCAGTATGCGAGGTTTTCATGGATGAAAAAAAATTCACTAATGCCGTGACCGAGCTAATCAATACGGCGTATCAACATGCAACAAGTGCCAAGCATGCAGCATTTAAAACAGAACATATTTTAGCGGTACTTCTTGAGCATAGCTTAATGCAGTCTTGCGCTCGTGCAGTAGGTAGTGATCTGGGAGTGCTGATTACTAGTGTGCAGCAAGAACTTGCTAGTTTGCCTAAGGTAAGCGGGGCAGAGCTTTCGGTTGACCAAGGATGCCAGCGCTTTTTACTTGATGCTGTAGCGCTTGCCAAAGAGCAGGGCGATCAGTTTGTGAGTATTGATTTACTCGTATTGGCAATCGCAAAAACCACTACACTGAGTAAAACTCTTCAGGCTGTAATACAACGTGTATTGCCATATGACAAAGTATTAACCTGGCTTAAAACTATGCGCAAGGGAGAAACGGTGCAAGATCAAAATGCAGAAAACACATACCAAGTGCTCGAAAAATATTGTCAAGATTTAACCAAGCGGGCACGTGATGGTAAGCTTGATCCGGTTATCGGTCGTCATGATGAGGTGCGTCGTGTTATTCAAATTCTTTCACGACGTACTAAAAATAACCCGGTGCTTGTTGGTGACCCTGGAGTGGGTAAAACTGCTATTGTAGAAGGCATCGCTCAGCGTATTATTAATAATGATGTTCCTGAGAGCTTACAGAATAAGCGTATTTTAGCGCTGGACATGGGTGCGTTGATTGCTGGAACCAAGTTTCGCGGAGAATTTGAAGAGCGGTTGAAAGCTATTCTTGAAGCAATTGAAAAAGATGTTGAAGGAGTAGTCTTATTTATTGATGAATTGCATATGCTGGTGGGCGCAGGCGCAACCGGCGGTGGGATGGATGCTTCTAACTTATTAAAGCCTGCATTAGCTCGTGGGGTGCTGCATTGTATTGGGGCTACCACCATAGCTGAGTATAAAAAGTATGTTGAAAAAGACGCTGCATTAGAGCGTCGCTTTCAAAAAGTGCTTATTGAAGAGCCTTCAACTGAAGATGCCATTTCTATTCTTCGTGGGCTGAAAGAGCGTTATGAGTTGCATCATGGTATTCGCATTAAAGACCAAGCTATTGTCAAAGCCGTACAGTTATCATCGCAAATGATAGCTGACCGCTTTTTGCCTGATAAAGCCATTGATTTAATTGATGAAGCAGCGTCGATGCTTAAAATGGCTATTGATTCAAAACCTGAAGAAATTGATCAATTAGAGCGTAAGATCCGACAGCTTGAAATTGAAAAAGTTGCTTTAGCAAAAGAGAAAGATGAAGGATCTAAGCAACGCCTTGAGCAGCTGGAAAAAGAATTGGCAACTATCAAAGAACAGCATCGTATTAAGCTTGATCAGTGGCAAGCAGAGCGTAAGCCAATTGAAGAGATTAATAAAATTAAATCGCAGATTGATGATGCTAAAAATGCGTACATGCAGGCAGAGCGTGAAGGCGATTTTGCCAAAGCTTCAAAAATTAAATATGGTACCTTGTCTAACTTAGAAAAAAAGCTTGAGGAGCAGCAAATAAAATTGAGTACTCTCAAGAGCCATCTAATCAAAGAAGAGGTTGATGAAGATGATATTGCTGCAGTGCTGGCTCGTTGGATTAAAATTCCTGTTGAAAAACTGAAGGAAGATGAAGGCCAAAAGCTGATTGCTATGGAAAAAGTGCTTCATGAGCGTGTGATTGGGCAGGATGAAGCTATTACTAAAGTAGCAAATACCATTCGTGTACATCGCGCAGGAATTGCTGACCCGAACAAACCAATTGGTAGCTTTCTATTCTTGGGGCCAACAGGGGTTGGGAAAACTGAGGTAGCTAAAACACTCGCTGAATACCTCTTCAATGACGAACACAAAATGATTCGCATTGATATGTCGGAATACATGGAAAAGCATGCCGTCGCTCGTTTGATTGGAGCTCCTCCCGGCTATGTTGGGTTTGAAGAAGGCGGGCAGTTGACTGAAGCTATTCGTCGTAATCCCTACAGTGTGGTACTGTTCGATGAAATTGAAAAAGCCCACCCCGACGTCTTTAACCTCTTTTTGCAGATCCTTGATGAAGGGCATCTAACCGATTCACAAGGGCGGACGGTCTCTTTTAAAAATGCCATTATTATTATGACTTCCAATATTGGCTCACCACTCATCTTGCAAGCAAAAGCTATCACGGAGCCGGTGCGTTTAGAAATAGAAAAACTACTGCATGTCCACTTTAAGCCAGAATTTTTAAATCGGATTGATGAAACCGTATATTTCAGGTCATTGCAGCCAGAAGACATGGCGCACATTGTGCAGGTACAGCTACTCGGCTTGTATGCTCGCCTTAAAGAAAAAGGTGTGCAGCTTACAGTGTCTCCCGCAGCCATCCAAAAACTTGCTGATCTTGGCTATGTTCAAGAATTTGGTGCGCGGCCACTTAAGCGCGCCATCCAGCATTACTTGGTTAGCCCCTTAGCGGTTGCTATGCTCAAAAATGCTGAGCAGAAGAGCTTTGCGGTTGATGTTAGGGGTGAGCAGTTGGTGATTAATTAGAAAAAATAGGGAAAGAATTTATGTTGACTCAAGAACAAGTCGAAGAAATTAAGAAACGTTTGCTTAAAACATACAGTCCACGGTCAATTTATATGTTAGAGCAGCAGCCCTCTGATGAGAGGGATGTAGCTATTTTGGTGGTAGTGGACCAAGCTTCGTTACAGGCGCGTTACGAGCTCATGGCTGAAGGTCACAAGGCGCTGATTGGCATGAAAATTGCTAAGCTGGTTTTGGTGTATACCCAAGAAGAATTTGATACGTATGCCGCTGATATTTCGACGTTAAGTTATGATATTAAAAACCATGGAAAGTGCATTTATGCGCGGGCATGAATCATGGATGTTGATAGCACAAGAGGATCTGGCTTCAGCAAAACTTTTGTGCTCGGCATCATTTACGACCACCTTGTTTCATATACAACAAAGTGCAGAAAAAGCTCTAAAATCATACCTCATTGCTAAGCGTGGTCTATTTATTAAGAAACATGATTTAGAGTTTCTTGTTGATGCTTGCATGGTAGTAAATAAAGATTTTGAAGAATTGCGCTTGATTGCTACCGTACTTTCTCCTTATGAGGTTGTTGGAAGATATCCAGATGTTTCCTTTATCAAGCCTAGTCAGGATAAAATGTATGAATTGATTGATCAGGCAAGGTATTTGATATCGAGAGTACAGGATTATTTAGAAAACAAGGGACGCAATGCTGACTAATGAATTTAAAAAAACAACATCTAGCGATGACCTCCTATGGCGCAATGAATATTCACTTATGCTCCGGCCATCAGCTGTTCATGGGCTGGGAGTATTTGCTGTTTATGATATTCCTGCCGGGGCATTATTGTTTAATAACACTGGCTGCTTACGTAAAGTAGAAACAAAAACGGTTCCAGTTGAATGGCAAAAGTACTGCATACACCTCAATGAATATGAAAGTGTTGTGCCTCATCAATTTGATCGCATGGAAATTGGGTGGTTTATTAATCATTCTGATCAACCGAATATTGCTCATAAAATACTTGCTCCTGCTGCGGAACTGATGGCTAATGAAGCAATTAGAAAAGTATACTCCTTGCGCGCTATCAAGGCTGGTGAGGAGTTGCTCATGGATTATAATGATCTTGGTGAGCCAGCATCTATGAAAGAGGGCTATTATCAAAAATAATAATTATCCTGAAAAAGTACTTGCGATAAAAAAAATGATTGGTATGTTTATAATATAGCGCTAAACGAAAACGGTAATTACCGAGTGAGTCGTGAAATACATCAAGGATTCATGGTATCGGTTGTATGCCATTATGTTCCGGACAATCGATGCGTAACTGTTTCGAGGAGGCTGGTTAATATGACAGAAGACGAGCGTTTAAAAAACAGAAATATAAGCACGAGCAACAAGCTCATACCGCTTGTTGTACATCAGAAGCTCATGAAAGCATGAGCTGAGAGAAAGTAACTAGCTGCGGCTAGTGTTATAGTTACATCGAAAAACAGTAAAACCCTCCGAGCAATCGGAGGGTTTTTTATTGGCTACTTTTGTTCTAATCCGACGTGCATTCGGACTTAGCTTAGATGTAGGTTGCGTAAAGACATAAAAAAGACCCCCGAAATTAATCAGGGGTCTTTTTTACGATTGCTAGTTAAAGCGGGGTCTTAGTAACCGCCACGTGAGCCGCCGAAGCCGCCACGTGAACCGCCACCACGACTACCTGATCCGCCTTGTCCGAATGGACGACCAGAGCCGCTACGAGGACGGAAACCGCCTTCTGAGCGTTCTTGTGGTGGACGTGCTTCGTTTACACGAAGACGTTGACCATGAAGCTCTGAGCTGTCAAGGCCGCTGATTGCAGCGTTGCCTGAATCAGCTGAGTCCATTTCAACAAAGCCAAAACCACGAGGCTGGCCGCTGAATTTATCTTTCATAATTCGTACAGACAAAACACCACCAAATTGTACGAACAAATCGTTCAACTCTTGCTCAGTAACTGATCCTGCAAGGTTGCCAACGTATAGTTTCATAGAAACATCCTTAAAAAAAACTGGGGTCAAGTGACCCAAACAACGTGGATTATTCAAAAAATCTCACGACATGGAAACTATTAAAATCCACATACATCCATTCTACTCTAAATTTGGATTCTTTCAAAGTTTAAATTTTGAAAACAGCATAATAATGCGAAATATGCTTTTTTATACGAAATAATAATGATTTCGGAGGGCGCGTTAGCACGCATGGCTCGCTGATTATTGCAGTTTGTAATTAGTGATGGCGATGGGGTGTTTGCTCTTACAGTACACGTTGAGTATCATTAGTCCGTCCAAGTATTAATACATTTTTTATGGAAGATAAGCATGGAAAAAACAGTTGTTTTGCTGGTTGTGGTAAGTTTGTCAATGATAGTTGCATGCAGTGGTTTTGATAAAACGTTGCATCATAATAAAACACCTGAACAACGTGCTGCCAAATTGCGCAAAAAAGCTGCAGAGCTTGAACAACGAGCTGCGTTACTAACTAATCAGCCGAAGAATAAATGTCTGAACAGAGACAGCATTGATGCCATAAATGCTGCAGGTAAAACGTCTTTATACGCAACCGATATCCGCAATAATTGCAAATCTTCAGGTTCACTGCAGTTGAAAGATGTTGCCATTGGTGGAAAATGCACTACTGCTGGAGATGCTACGTTTGATCAAGTAACGATTACTGGAAGTGTGAGAACTGCTGGCGATGCTAGGATAGTGAATTCAAAAATTGTTGGTAAGTGCGTGACTTCTGGTGATGCATGCATAGATACCACTACGGTTGGCAGTAACTGTATGACATCAGGGGATGCTAGCCTTAAAAATGTTACTGTAGCTGGTAATGTGACGGCTTCAGGGCAAATTGTTTTGCGTGATTGCCAATTGCAGCAAGCAGTTGCTGTTTCAGGTAGTGCAAGTATGGTAAATACAAAAATAAGCGGCGACGTATCGCTTACTGGGAAGCTGGCACAATTTGAGCACTGTTCATGCAAAGCGTTGACCCTCTGCCCACGCAATAACAGCAAAACACTGTTTAAATCATCTAGTCTTGCAAATATAACTGTACATAACCACGGCTCCAGTTGGACTTTTTGTGGTTTTACGTTTAAGAGCGATAACCGCTGTAAGCGAGCAACTATTGAGCTTGATGCAACTACCATTTATGGGGACGTACTGTTTAAAGAGCTGACAGGAACGGTAGTATTGCGCAATGGTGCACAGGTTACGGGACAGGTTATCGGTGGGCATCTGGTGAAGGAATAGTGGTGGGGGCTTAGGTGCTCTTCGCATAAACTGTTAGTCTTGAAATTTGATGCTTATTATCCCCGCTCTTTATGTTGTAGAGTGCTCAGATGGCTCTTTTTATGTAGGGCATACTGACGATATTCGTAAAAGAATAGCTTAACACAACAGCGGTATCTTTCGTCAGAGCTATACATTTAGCAGACGGCCTGTAAAAATTGTGTTTCAACAAGTGTTGCCTTCTCGCAATGAAGCTTTCCGTGCCGAACGGCAAGTCAAAGGATGGAGCAGAGCAAAAAACGAAGCTCTAATTGAAGCTCTAATTAAAGGGCAATGGCAAGATATAAGCGCTTTTGCAAAAGCATATGTGGTCCGCTCTTCCATCCCTGGGGGGCGTCCTTCGACAGGCTCAGGAGGAGCGGGATGCTAAACTATTTTTTAAAAATGTATCGAGAGGTACCTGAGTAGCTATCTATTTTAGCTGCCACTTTTCCATGCCTTGCAGGGATAAAAAAGCAGGGCTTATGGGAGTATTTGATTGTCATCAATCAGTGTGCTAAACTCCAGCCAGAAGCGACAAGCCATAGCAAGAAGATATTGGATAGTACCCAAAACAAAGGATGACTTTTTATGAAATCATGCAAAGATGGCACGATGGCGGGATATTCAGAAAAGAAAAGTGTTGCTGCCCTTGTTGCTGAAAAATGTGCTTCAGGGCCTATGCGCACCGCAGGTTCAGTCTCTTCTTCGCACACGGTGCTCTCTTCAGTGCACGTTGCCGGTTCCATAGACTTGCTTGATGTTGCCGTGCAAAGCGATTGTAATATTGCTGGCAGCTGTAAGCTTACCGATGTGCGGATTACTGGTGACTGTGCGATTGCTGGCAGCGCTAAATTTATTAAAGTTACGGTGGGTGGTAGATTGTATGTTGCCGGTGCGTGCAAAGCAAATAATCTGACGGCCTCTGAAGCCTCATCATCTGGATTAGTTGTTTTTAATAATGCTACTATTGATCAAAAACTTGAAGCATGGGGCGGTTTAACTATTACCAATAGCCGCATTCGTGGTATGGCTACTGTACGAGCTGCTTATCGTGGGGCATTTCTTGCCGAGCAAACTATCTTTAAAGATGTTGAAATTGTAGTAGACCGTCGTTCAGGTCATCTTACCATGAACAAAGTTACCGTTGATTTTATCATCATTCGCAAAAACCCTTCCTCAGGGTTTACTCTTTTTGGGGTACAAATTATTCCGCCGGTGCAAAAAGCGACGATTCTCCTTGATGCCACGATTGTTGATGGCGATGTCGAATTTCAAGATCTTCAAGGCACGGTAATTTTGCGTAATGGGGCTCAGGTGAGAGGGCAGGTGCTTGGAGGGGTAGTAGTTACGCAGTAAAGTGTTTGCTTATTTTATTCTTTTTGAAAACTTATTGATTTGTTTGTCTTCGCCCATGCATAGTAGTATTAGACTTATTAGAAGTATGGTAAAAAGTATACTTATTATGGAGAAGCATGATGAAAAATATAAAAAAACTAACGGCTTTATTGTTGTTGCTCTCGTTGTCCCCAATATCGCTTATTATTGCTGCTGATGATATGCCATTTGAGGAAGATATTCCTTCCCTGGATGAAGCGATTGCTTCTGATGGATTGCCAGCGGCAGATAATGCTGAAAATATGGATGATACGTTGCCCTCAGATGAAGCTGAAGCGTTGCCTCCTGTTGAAGAACATCCTCCTCTTTCTGTACCAAGTAAGCCGCTAGGAAGTGCTGGAGTAAAAGCGGCGACTAATCCTGCAAAAAAAGAAGTAAAAAAGACTAAACTAGGCAGAAAAAATAAAACTAAAATAAGAAGGCAGCGTAGGCTTCAACGTCGAAACAGAGCAATGCGCGCAAGAGCACAGGCAATAAAAGCAGGGTTTGGTTCCAAAAAAGCTTTAGCTGATAAAAAGAAGTCAGCTGCAAAAGCAAGGGAGAGCTAAAAGAAGCGGCATAGCATTAGAGCATAAACATAACGGTAAGAAGGAATAGGATGAACCGCAATTTTCTATGCTCACTCGGACTATTGCTGGCAATAGTGGGTACTAGTCAGCAGCTGGTAGCAACCAGTGCTACAGCTAGAAGAAATAACGTACCGAACGAAAAACCATCATCAGTATCTACTAAGAAAAAAGCAAAAAAAGCAAACCAGCTTGCTGCAATGGTTGCTCCTAAAATCATGGGAGCAGAGCACCGTCAAGCCTTGATAGAAAGACGCCGTGCAGAAATAAGAGCGATGTTGAAAAAGCAAGGTAAAGGGGAATTTCTTAAAAAAGTATTCCAAAAAGGAGCAAAAAGAAAGCGTACAGGGCAGCCTATGCGTCCATGGGTGCGTAGAAGGCAATATAAGGCTAAAAGCCTTGCAGAAGATTTAGCGGCAACGCCAGGGTATGCTAGATTTGTTCCAGACCCAGATTTTGGCAAGCCGCATCGGGTTAACCTAGCTGCTGCAACCGCTGTAAATAAGCAGAGTGTAAAAAAAAACAAGGTACAAAAGTAAAAAATGTACCAGCGGAAGCATCTGTCAACCAGGAATTACATAAAAATGCGATGCTAAAAAAGATAAGCGATTATCACGGCATGTCATAATTTAATTACATATATACATCAGCAAATACTCAAAGGGTATCTCATCATGAGGTGCCCTTTTTTTATGCCCGTTTCTAGCACTAAAAGCATTTTCTGTTTTACTTGTCTTTACTTTCTATTGTGAAATTTTAAATACTGGTACTAGTATAATATAATGACTAAGGATTATTTTTTTGATGGGGGCGGGGGTTATGGAAAATAAATTATATGTGGTATTAGGCATAGTCCTATTACTTGGACTGGCGGCACGGCCGTTGAAAGCAGATGAGCTAGCAGAGTTAGAAAAACAAGCAGCAGGCGGGACTAGCCTGTTTTCTCGCTTTAGTAATTGGTTTGGGGGTGCTCCTGCTCCAGCTGAAGAGCCGACAGAAGAGGCAGCCCGGCCTGAGTCTTCTAGCTTTCAATTGTCAGTGGCGAGTACAGCAGATATTGCTCCAGTTCCAGCGCCGCCACCAGTGGTAGCGCCTGCCGTCACAGTACTTCCTGCATCAACGCCTGTTGTTGTTCAGCAGCCACTAGCTGTTATCACACCGCTTGCCAAGCCTTCTCCTCCCTTGCCAGCTAGTAGCCCAAAAATGCAAGACGGGGGCCCTCAAAAAATGGCACAAAAAACTTCTACCCCACGTAAAAAACAAGTAGGCACAGAATCAACCCTAAGTACTGATGAAATGGCTGATGAGCCACTAGATGCTCCAGTTAATGAGGGTTACTACTCTGCCTATGAAGAGCAATCATCACCTCAGCATTATGCCAAAGAGCCTTCTGTTGAAGAAGGGGCAGAGGAAGCCGTTGCTCCTGAGTTCCCTTCAGAAATAAATGAATCAAACGAGTGGCAAGAAGTATCAGCTGATGAAGCAGAGCGTAGTGATAGCGTGCATTCTTCAGGCGTTGATAGCACCCCAGCTAAGGGTCGGCTAGCTACCCAAGAGGAGGATGTTTGGTACGAAGAAGAGGCCAGCAACAATGATGTTGCTCCAAGCGGTAATGAAATTGAGACAGCAGATGATGAAAGCAAAATAAATATAAAAAAAGGCAGTCTTGTTAAGCCTAGCAAGCCTAAGCTGAAGCCAGTGCTGCCAGTAAAATCAGCTGATCAACTATTGCTCAATGATGAAGAATATGAAGAGCTTTCTGATGATGGTGGCAACAGCGCAGCAGCAGGAGCAGCAGCAGATGTAGACGAATATGTTGAAGTTGAAGAAGAGATTGAAATACCTGACGATGAGGAAGAAGCAGCTCTAGCAGCGGTAGTTGAGGCTGGGGTTGATACTCAAAAAGCAGGTGATGCAAAAAGTAAGCTATTAGGTCCTCAGTCGCCTGTGCTAAAAGATGCAGCTCCTGGTGCAAAAGGGCTTAAGCAGCAAGCAAAAAAAGGCAAAAAAAAGATAATCAAACGTAAAAGATGGCTGATGCGCAAAAAAGGCATGCTCAAGCGAAAAGCAATGCGTCAGAGGAGATTGCTAAAACAAGCGGCAAAAGCAGGCACAATTGGTAAAAAACTAGCGGTCAAAAAAAATCTTGTAGTTGCCAAAAAGCCTATCGTAAGCAAAAAACCTATGCCTAGCAAAAAGGTAATAAATGTAAAAAAATCAGGAAAGGGTAAAAAAATTATTTTGCGCAGAAGGCGCCTGATAAGAAAAAAGAGAGCTCTGAAAAAAGTGCCTAAGAGTTTGCCTCAGCGCAAAAGCAGTACTGCCGCAGTACCGGTTGCTCAAAAGCAAGGCGAGGCTGGTCAAAAACCAGCGGTGGAAAATAAGGTAAGCGGTACAGAAACATCAGCATTAGCAAAAGTACCAACAGTACTACCGGTAAAGACTGTTGTTGCGCCAAAGACAGCCCGTAAGGCGGCAAAGCCAGTACGCAAACAAAAAAAGCAGCCAATCAAACTAGCACGCCTAAAGGCTAGAAAAAGAGCCGCTGCAAAAAAACAACAGCAGAAAAAGGTTGCTGCGTCCAAAGCGTTAGCACAACCTGCGCCTAAGCCTGTACCTGCACCCACCACACCGGTGGCAGCCACAGAAATAGCAAAACCAGCGCCAGTTGCTGGGCCTGCGGTGAAGAAAACGGGAGAAAGCAAGTAAGAGTGTTATGTTGCTGAATAACCAAGCGGTTTGTTGGCGTTACTTTCTTTGAGTCTGCTAGCCCCGCTATAATGAAGGTGTTGTTACAAGGTGCGCCACGTGCGTGGCACAAGGGTTTAATGTTTTGAGGGGGAGTAGAGATGACTAGAAACAAAAAAATGGTGGTCGCCCTGGGGCTATGCGTGATGATGGGCATGAGCGGGTTGAATGCTATGTTTAAATCGGATAAAAGCAAGTTTAGTAATCCTAGCCCAGTACCTAGGGCAGGATCACAAAGAAGCCTTGTAGTGCCAACGGCTCCGCCACTTCATACTGATGATGGAAACCGGAATCTGCCAGCCCCTGACTACACGATTGTGAAGGGGGGAGAAAAGCAACTCAATCGGACGTTGTCATCTGGAACGCTTGATCGAGTGCAAGCAACTTATGCTGCAACTGGAGCGCCAGTTAGGTTTGCAGATTCAGATGGTGTTGATGCTGTTTACGTACCAGCAGCACGCACTCATGCAACCCCGAAGCCTTCAGCCCCGCCTGCGGAAGGTCATGACCTTTTTCAACCTGAAGTTCATCCTGCGGGTAAGCCAGTAGTTGGTAGATCGCAGCGTAATGCTGCTAGCACCCGTCGCGCTCTTTCTAACGAAGCGGATGAAAATGATGGAGATGATGTTAATGATCTAGTTGTTCCATTAAGCGCTGTACCCGGTGCTTCTCTTAAGCGAGGAGCGTCTGTGAAAAATGCGGCAGTGAAGCGAGGGGCTGCAGCTCATATCGGTGATGATGTTGATGATGCCGCAGGATTACGAGGCGGTGATGATGTTCCTAATATTCCTCGTCTCGCGCAAAAAAAATTAAGGAAAAAAGTATCAGCAAGCAAAATTGGCGTGCTTCCTCAAGATGAAGCTGCTGGTGTACCGTCCCCAGGTTCTGTTGCTTTGAAGCGAACAGCCGTTGAAACAACCCTTAGAAAATTTGATCAAACACAATTAAATAACTTGAAGAAGGCACTGCAAGAATACAAGAAGACTCCTTCCCCACGAGCCCTGCGCGTAGAACAGCGTGGTGATATGCAGATTCAAATGCAGGCCGAAGGTCAAAACCCATTGATAGCAGCAAGAAAAGAAGTTGCTTCAGTTAATAGCGCATTATCTTATCATATTGCACAACAGAAAGCTGCTATTTGTAGTCACATCGCTCAGCCCGTTACAGATTTGTTTATTGATCAACGAAGATCATGGAAAAGATTAGGCATTTCGAGTTACGAGCAGTTAATGCGGAGAGCTACCTCTTTGATTGATAAGCTTGCTGATCCACGCCCAAAAGGCAGCTTTATGGAAAGAACGAACCAATGGATTAGCAAACAATTTGCCCCTATGGGAGCTATGAAGGGGGCAACAAAGATTTTTTGTATTGTTGGGGTGGTAACTTTAGCATTAGTTGCTATTAAAGCTGTGGGTATTTTTACCGGTGGTATAGGGCTGGCAGTGCCCGCGTTATGTGTTGGTATTTGGGCTGGCTTAAGGTGGTACAGAGATAGGAAATTAAAAGCAGCGTTATTACCAATGCTCACAAAAAACGGACTTTTAGCAGCCATTAACCTTGACAAACGAGATTTTGGAGCGATTTTTGATGCTGTTGCTAAGGCTTATCAGCACAGAGAAACAGAAAATGAAGCAGCCAATATGAATAAGCTTTTTAGTCTGATGGAGACATTGCCAGTGTTGCAGAAAAATTAGTAATTTGTTCTTCTGCTGAAAAACAAAAAGGGCATCCAATCGGGTGCCCTTTTTTACTGCTTGCATCTTGCAAAATGGCAGCATCGGCGTAAGCTAAAATAAAACCTTAACTCGGGGAGCATGCGATGACAAACAATAACAAAGCAGAGCGTGTTGGTATTCAAGTAGTCGATATGGACGTGCAAACACTGCTGCATCTGTTAAATAAAGCATATGCAGACGAATGGATTGCTTACTACCAGTACTGGCTGAGCGCCAAATTGGTTGAAGGGCCCATGCGTGTTGAAGTAGCGGCCGAACTTGAAGAGCATGCTCAGCAAGAGCTTTCTCATGCAACTAAAATAGCTGATCGTATTATCCAGTTGGGTGGTATCCCTGTCCTCAAACCAGAATCGTGGCAGACCTATGCCGGCTGTGCCTACGATGCTACCAAAAATGCCTATGTTCAGGCAGTCTTAGAAGAAAATATTAAAGGTGAGCAGTGCGCCATTCGTGAGTACAACGATATGCTGGCGATGATTGGCGATAAAGACCCCGTAACCTACGATATGATTGTTGCTATTTTGGCAGAAGAAGTTGAGCATGAACACGATTTGACGCGGTTGCTCACTTCGCTTAAGGGCATTAAGCTGGCTTAATCGCCAGGGCCGGTAGCCAAAGCAACTATTGAATGGTAAACTGCACAGGATGAGCCGTGCAGGCATGCTATTGAAGGAGTTGCTGTGGTCAAAAAAAAATTGCAAAAATTACCTGTTGGTGTTCAGAGCTTTGAAGATCTGCGTACTGATAATTATCTGTATGTTGATAAAACCAAAGAGGTTTACGACCTAGCAACGCAGGGGAAAGCATATTTTTTGTCTCGCCCCCGCCGCTTTGGCAAGTCACTTCTGTGCAGCACATTCAAAACATTGTTTGAAGCTAAAAAAGAGTTATTTAAAGGCACTTGGATTGCAACTAGTGATTGGGAGTGGCAAGAGCACCCCGTAATTCATTTGGACTTGAGTAAAATTCCGCATAAAAACCAAGAGGGCCTGGAAAAAGCTTTAACAAACAGGCTTATTGAAATTGGAAAAATCTACAAAATAAAACTCGAGCCACAGTTACCTGGGGCGGTGCTTGCCAAGCTTATTGATTCGCTTGCAACACAGGGCCCTAAGCCGGTCTTGTTGATTGATGAGTATGACCAGCCGATTATCGCTCATTTGGGTGATGACGATCTCTGTGAATCGTACCGCGGGGTGATGCAGGATTTTTACAAACCGCTCAAAGCATGCAGCGATTCATTGCGATTTCTATTCATTACCGGCGTAAGCCAGTTTGCTAAAATGTCTATTTTTTCAGCGTTGAATCATTTACGCATTCTATCTGGGCTAGCTAGCTCTGCAACGATTTGTGGTTACACGCAGGAAGAGCTTGAACACCATTTTGCTCCCTACATTGCGCAAGCTGCCAGCCATAATGGTTTGGTAAAAAAAGATTTATTAGCCAAAATTAAGCAGTGGTACAATGGGTACTGCTTTGCCAATCCTCAAAAAGCACCGCATCGTGTGTATAATCCTTTTTCGATTGTAAATTTTTTTGCTGATGACAATGCCGAATTTAAAGATTATTGGTTTGCAAGTGGCACCCCCACCTTTGTGATGCAATATTTTAAAAAGCACCAGTTTAAGGTGGCGGATTTTGAGAAGGTAAAAGTACTGTTTTCTGAGCTTGGTTCGTTACAACTAGCAGATATTGAACTTTCCACTTTACTCTATCAAGCTGGCTACATGACCATTCAGTCATACAACGCCGAAACTGGTGTATGCGTCTTGCAGTTTCCCAATTATGAGATTTCTACTGCATGTTCACAACAACTCATCGCCTACGCAACTACCAAAACCCATGCCACAGAGCTGAGTGAGCTTGCGATTGAATTGCGCGATTTATTCTTAAGCAATACTATTTCTGCCGCAACCTTAGCTGTGGTGCTTAAAAATATCTGTGCGCACATTCCCAGCACTGTTGCCCCACAAAAAGAAAAAGGGTATCAGCTGCTGTTTTGGGCAGTTTTACGCATCTCTGGGCTTAATGCTGTAGTTGAAGAGCCTTCAGCCGTTGGCCGGATGGATATTACCATTACGCTCGCCGATGATCAGGTGTTCATAATTGAACTCAAGATTCGTGGTTCAGTTGAAAAAGCACTTAAACAAATTATTGACCGTCGCTATGCCGAAAAATATGAGGCACTTGGCAAAAAAGTAACACGTATTGGTGTGGTGTTTGATATCAGAAAACGTACCATTACTTCCTGTGCGCTTATCAAGCCAGTATTGAAAAAATCTCGTGCAGTAGCAAAGATAGCTGTCACGAAAAAAGCTATAGCTAAGAAAAAACCTGCAAAGAAAGCATCTAAAAAATAAAAAATTAGATTTTAAGGAATCACCATGGCAACTTCAACCCCTTCATACCAACCAAAACCAATTGTCGGTCCCATCAGTGGCTTTACCAACTTTAATGAAGCACAGCACTATGCCTATGCGCAGTGGCTGGAGCGTATTGCTGGTGTTTTTGCTCTCTACGGTTTTACACCGCTTATCCCGCGTCCGGTGGAATTGCGTGATAATTTGCACGTAAAAGGCGGCATGGCAAAACAAATTTATTCCATTGCTCGTACCAACGAAGATGGCTCGCTAGCTGATGACGGCCGGCCGGCGGTGATTGGTACCGATATTGGGTTGCCGTTTGACCGTACCGTGCCACTGGCGCTGTGGGTAGCGCAGTATGCCAATGAAATGACGTTGCCCTACAAGCGCTATGATATTGGGTGGGTATTTCGTGGTGAGACGGCACAAGCAGGGCGGTTTAGAGGGTTTCATCAAGCAGATGTCGATATCATTGGTCGTCAGCTTGGGGTGACGGCAGATGTTGAATGCATGATGGCCATTGCGCAAGCGTTGGTAGCATTGAACATTGGCGAAATTACTATGCACATCAATCACATTGCCATTGCCAAAGGCCTGTTGCGTAAAGTGGGCGTTACCGCTGAACAAGAGCCGCATGTGCTGCGCATTATCGACAAGCTTGAAAAGGTTGGCGCAGCGGTTTTAAAGCCAGAAATTTTAGCAGCAGCACCACAACTGACAGCTGAGATCGTTGACCAGCTTATGGCCGTGTACACGTTCCGTGGTGACTGTGTTGGTTTTAAAAATATTCTGGAGCAAGCAGCTGAGGGTGATGCTGAAATTCTAGCTGGCTATAAGCATTTGTGTGCGCTTGAGGCCATGTTCAATATGGTGAATGACCCGCTCTTCCACCCCGGTGGGGCGTCCTTCGACGAGCTCAGGAGGAGCGGGGGAGAATTTAATGTTGAGGGGCTAAAAACCGCTCATGGTGAGCCTGTCGAACCACGCTCCGTCAGGAGTGGAAAAGCGGTTTTTGTCAAACTGGTAGTCAACCCTGGTCTAGTCCGTGGTTTAGATTATTACACGGGGGTGGTGGTTGAAAGCTTTCTGACCGGTTTTGAAAAATTTGGCAGCATTGCCAGTGGTGGCCGTTACAGCAATTTAGTGGCAAGTTTTTCAGACAAACATCCCGACATTGAGGGGGTTGGCTTTTCTATTGGCGTAACAAGGCTGTTTGATGTGCTGTGCCGTGCTAATGCCATCAAGCTGGACCGCAAAACAACGGCTGAAGTGCTCGTTGCTTATCGCTCAGAGGCACTGCAACAAGCCTTTGCGGTAGCAACTTTTTTACGCGGTCACGCCGTTAAAGTTGATATGTACGCAAACCCAGCACGGCCTATGAAGCACCAGCTGGAGTACGCATCCAAAAAAGGGATGCCGTTTGTGCTTATGCTCATGAGTGCTGATGGTCAGGCGTCTGTTGATGCATATGTCCTGAAAAATTTGGCTAATCGCGAGCAAGTTGAATGGAAAGACCAAGCAGCTTGTTTTGGAGAGCTTCTTGCCAAGCTTGGATAGAAACCCTGCAGTCCTTATTGTCTGCATGGGCAAGCGCGATTCGGGCATGGAGCGCTGTGCGTTGTGGCAACAAC
This sequence comes from uncultured bacterium, assembly GCA_903825355.1. Classification (GTDB taxonomy): domain Bacteria; phylum Babelota; class Babeliae; order Babelales; family RVW-14; genus CAIKAH01. The sequence continues at coordinate 34,829 of CAIKAH010000042.1, forward strand.
AAGCATTTGTTGACGCTGGCATTGAAAGCGTGCTGGTGTGCAACCGTGACGGCTGGATTGCTCAGCAGGCTGCAGCACGTAATCTGCCCATAGCGCCTTGTTGGAATGGTGGCTTCTGTTCGCAGACATTTGCTTGGCTGCCAGGCTTGCAGTGGACCTTATGGCGGCTGATCAGACGATTTGGTGATCGGCTTGTTGCCATTCATTGCCAGATGCCGCGTGAAGTCTTTGCCGCCAAGCGCGTGGCGGGCAGTATACCGGTTGTTTTTTCTCAGCACACCCAAACAAACATGGTGTTGGCAACACTTCGCCGCACGGTTGACGGTTTTATTGGCGTGAGCCCGGCAGTGGTGGCACAATTTGCAGTCTTTAACAAGCAAGAAGGCATTGAGTGCCCTATGCGTGCGGTGCCGCCGTATATTGATTACAAACGGTTTATTGAGCCAGCTCTTTTTTCCGACCTTCTCAAAATTCAAACGCGACATGAGAGCTCCCTAAACCACCCGCTTACCCTGAGCTCAGTCGAATGGGCGAAGTTTGATAGGACGAGAAAAAGCGGGCCCATCATTCTCCAAATTGCCCATATCCCAACCAATCCCACGCAAAAAAATCATCCCTTACTTTTGCAGGCAGTCCACGAGCTGGTGTACAAGCGCCATACCCCCGTGCAACTGGTGTTTGCTGGCGGCGGCAATGCTGAGTCATTAAAGCTTTTGGTTCAAGAACTTCAACTAACAGATTATGTTTTTTTTCTCGGTTCAAGCGAAGATACGCCTGCGCTATTGGCAGCCGCAGATATCAATATCCTAGCCAGCAGCAAAGAGGCCTTTGGTATGGTACTGCTTGAGGGCGCGCTGCTTGCCAAGCCAACTATTGCTGCGCGTGGTATTGGCGCGGCTGATTGGCTGATCACTGACCGCGATACCGGCTTTTTGTTCCAGCCTGATGATATGAACAGCCTGGTTGATACTATTGCCTTTGTGTTGACCAATCCAGAAAAAGCCGCAGCGTGTGGTCAGCGCTTACAGGAACGAGCAATGGCGCATTTCTTGCCGGCTCAAAGCGTTGCTACAACTATGGCGTTTTACCATGAGGTAAAAAAGTAAAATAGTTTAGGGGGAGTAGGTTGCTACGTTCTGCAGGTTTTGGCCATGGGCAAAAGTATGGTAGACTTGGCCAGGAGTAACCGTGAGTGGGTGTAGCCAGGAGCGTATGAGATGCAAGAAATTTTCCTAACAGAAAAAGAGTTTAAATCTATCCGTATAAAAGGCGGTGTTTACGTTGATAAGACAAAGCAGATATACGAAATCTTTAAAAGAGATCTCTACTTCTTTCTAGCTAGGCCACGCCGTTTTGGTAAATCGCTGCTCTGTTCAACCTTGGCTGAGCTGTTTTCAGGCAACCGCGAGCTGTTCAAAGGCCTCTGGATTGACCAAAGCTCGTGG
>CAIKAH010000043.1 GCA_903825355.1 uncultured bacterium
AACAAGCACAATTTAATGCAGGCAAAAGCTTTGAACAGTATGCGCTACATCTACTTCCAGATAACTGGGAAGAAGAAAAAACTACCATCGACAATGAAAAACTTGATAAGGCAATCAAAGCTCTGGAAAACAGTATTGCTGAATACAAAAAAGATGCCGCAGATGAAAAAACAGAAATAAACTGCAAAAAAGCAGAGGAAATATTGGCCAAGCTACGCAAAAAAAAACAACACCAAGATGAACAAAAAAAAGATCCTAAAAACAGCGAGCAAAATAAAAATCAAAACAATGAGCAGCAAGACGAGCAAGAAGAAAATCAACAAAAAAAAGATGGTCAAAAAAACGGACAAAAACAATCAGGCGACCAGGAGAACAAAAATGGCGAACAAGGCAAAAAAAATACTGGTGAAGAACCATCAGATAAAAAGCAAGAAGTAGACCAAGACCAGCAAGAGCGTGACAAAGACAAAAAACAAGACGACAGAAAACAACATCCTGAAAAGCCTAGCGAGCCAGATGAACAAAGGGAACAAGATAAACCTGACAACAATACCGCCAAAACCAAAGACCAACAGAAACAAAAAGATACTGATCATAAAATATCGCCCGGTAAAGATGATGATGAAAAAGATGCTTCTACAGAGCAACAGGCCCTAGAACAGGGTAGGCAAGATGAAGGCAAAAAACAAGAAACTATGCAGGATCGCCGCATGCAGGCTATTCTTGAAAACTTGCAAGCAGATGAAGCAAAAAAACAAAAAAATCTTTTACAACGGCAACTAGAAAACAAACAACCAAAACAGCAATGGCAAAAGCCTTGGTAGCCTGGAGAAAAATTATGTTTTATGTATTTGTTTTATGCCTACTCTTTCCATCGCTGCAGGCGTTTAGCATTTCATTACGCACACACAACAACAGTACTTCGCTACCAGCAGAACAACCTTTTAACTTAGTTGTTGAAGTAAAAGAAGGTGACCGCAATACAGGCGATGTAGTTCTGGACGGGCTGAATCAGCTACAACTGATTGGAAGACAACGCTCCAATAGCGTAACCATGATCAATGGTAATTTTTCATCCACTATTGTTTATTACTTTACCGTAGTGGCAAACAATCCTGGTGTCATCACTGTTGGACCAGCCAAAGTTCGTCATGAGGGAAAAGAAATTGCTTCCAATACCTTAAGGATTGCTATTACCCAAACACCGATACCACAAAGCCAAGGGCAACCTAGAGCCAAAGGAAGTGAAACCAGAGCAGGCATGTCCACCAAATTAACAACCAATAAAAACGAGGTTGTCCTTGGCGAGTCGATTGAGGCATTGTTCACCTTTTGCTCTAGCCAGCCAGTCATGGAAGCATCTCTAGCAAAATTTGAAGCCCCAGGCTTTACCATCAAAGAAGTAAAACACCAACAGCAACGGCAAGAGATAATTAATGGCGTTATGCACAATATTTTTGAAAAAAAATATATCCTTATACCGCACAAAGAAGGTTCTTTTACCCTAGGACCCATAGTACTAGAGGCAGTGGTTCCAGTACGCCACCAACGCAGAAGCGGTGGTATTTTTGATGATGATTTTTTTTCTAGCTTATTTGGGGGGCAAGCTGAACGCGTGCAACTTAAAACTGACCCTCTAGCCATACAGGTAAAGCCTATCCCTACGAAGCAGGCGATTGATGGCATTGGCATTTTTACCAGCTATAAAGCAACTATATCAGATGATCAAGCGCATCCGCACGAACCATTAACTTTTTCACTTGACCTTGAAGGCAAGGGAGACCTTGACCACATCACCATTCCAAAACTTAAAGTACCTAGAAACATGAAGTACTATGAATCAAAAAATGAAACCACTGAAAATGAGCATGATGCTTTTGCCTCAGGTAGAAAACATTTTGAATTCGTACTACAAGCAACTACCCCTGGCGTATTTACTATCCCAGCACAAGAATTCGTTTATTTTGATACCACAGCACAGCAAGTAAAAACGCTCTGCAGCAACCCTATTACTGTCACTATCCATGGTACCGCCTCAGCTAGTGATGCTGTTATACAAAAAGATAATAAGCCAGCACCAATAGCGAATACTGTTGATGAAGCTATAGAAGAACCAACCGCCCCTCCTCTGCAACAACCCTCTTCTCCTCCGACAGCACTTCCTTGGTGGATCTTTGGGCTGGTGTTATTTACACCTATACCTTTTTTTGCCAAACCTCTTTTTGGATTACTAGAAAAATCTTGGGCGCTTCTGCGTACAAAAAAAAGCCGCACAAAATCACATCAAAAAAAAGTATTTAAAGCTTTAATCAGACAAGAAAACATTGACGGTATTTATGCTTTTTTCATAACGCATATTGCACAACAAAAAAACAGTGCTACTTTATCACTTTCAATGGACGATGTTGAAACATATCTTCTGCAACGCGGTTTTGAATATGATAAAATTGATGAATTTATTAGCTTTCTTGGCAGCTGCTCTGGTAGTAAATACGCACACAAAAGCTTTTCTGCTCAAGAAAAAGAAGCGCTGCTAAGCAAAGCACATTATTGGTTTTTGACGCTGCTGTAATTAAATCGAGAATTATTTATGCAACCTACCCCATTTTTCGGCACTGAGCCAATATTATTAACCACATTAACTAAGACACTGCGATCAATACCAATGTTGTATTTACAAGTGGTAGTTTTAGCATTATGGATTTTACTATTTGTTTATTTACGCAAAATGCTTAAGAAGAAAAAACGGCTTCTTGTTGCACTACTTTTTACATTGTTAGCGGCATCAGCCCTAATGCTTGCTTTTAAATACACCATCCACTCACGCATTTACCTTGTAACCACAGGCAAAAAAAACGCTCTTTACTCAGGCCCTGACGTTAATTTCACGGTACTGGGGCATTTGCCACCAAATGAAGAGCTGATTAAACTACAAGAAGTTGGTGCTTTTGTAAAAGCACGCTACAAAGGGACCATTGTTTGGATCGGGGCAGATCATGTTCAACAAAAAAAGTGAGCAACTTTTAACCACCACTGATAAAACTATTATTATACTTGGAGCTGTATCTATAATGGGGCTTATATTACTCAGTGGATGCGGACGCCAAGAGCACGCAGGAGGCACCGTTGGTACTGTTAGTGGAGCACTAATTGGCGCATCAATTGCTGGCAGAAATAATGGTGCAACGGGAGCACTTATCGGAGGACTCGCGGGACATTTGGTTGGCTCTAGTATTGGCCGTGCTGCAGATCAAAACGAGGCTGACGAGCAAGCAGAAATGCGTGAACGAGCCCATGCCCGCCATTTAGCAGCCGCACAGAGACGGGCAGAAGAAATTGAAGCCGAAAATCGTGCCTTCAAAGCTGCCAATACCCGCTGGTGCGCAGATTGCCGCAGGCAGTCCACGCTAATTGGAGCCTATAGTTGCGTGGTGTGTGGTGGAAATTTGATTACAGAGTTGATATGCAAAGCATGCTCTCGCATATACAACCCAACCTCAGGCTACAGCTGCTGCCCATATTGCCGGGGCGGTATTCGGTTAACACCACGCTAAAAACATCACTAGCCGTAGCCCTTTTCAATACTATTTTTTGTGAACTCTTTATTTTACTGATAATTTCTATTAGGATATTATCAGTGGTTGTTTAGTAGTTTTTTATAACAAATAATAACAAAATAAAGGATATCCTCATGAAACAAGCAGTAGTATTTTTTGGCATCGTTTTACTTGGCGTCTTGCTCGTTACTTCAGGCTGCACTAAAAGACAAAAAACTGTTGCAGGCGCTGTTGTAGGTGCTGCTGCAGGAGCTGGTATTGGCAGTGCACTGGGCGGCACAGGTGGTGCAGTAGGAGGTGGCATTGGAGGCGGTCTTCTAGGTGGCCTTATCGGAAATGCTTCAGGAAAGAGCCGTAAAGCCAAATGCTCAGGAGGCAAAATGAATAAGCGTACTAAATGTGCTAAAAATAAACGATCTAAGTATGCTCATCTAGCAGAAACCACAACTCAAACGGAAGAATGCGATAAATAATCTTGACATAATCTCCAAAAAGGCGTGGTTCTGTTGCAGAGCTACGCCTTTTCTACTTTTTATGATATTCTTAAACTTTCGCAAGTGGTTGATTTGGGGAAACCCCCCGCTCCTCCTGAGCCTGTCGAAGGACGCAGGCCTCTGGCCAAGGGAGAGCGGAACAAATTCATCAGCCGCTTTTCCACCCCTAGGGGGCGCCCTTCGACAAGCTCAGGGTGAGCGGCTATAAGCTCACTTAATATTTTGCTTAAACCCAACCTTATCAAGCCGCACGCACTCAAGGAATTTATCGTGAATAAGCTTCTTTCTGTAGAAAAACTTAAAGTATCTGTTGAAGATAAAGCCATCCTAAATGGCATTAACTTGCATATTAATGGGGGTGAATTTCATGTTATTATGGGACCTAATGGCTCAGGAAAAAGCTCTCTTTCATACACCCTAATGGGCCACCCTCGCTATGAAATTACCGCTGGCAACATTAATTTTGATGGCACGGATGTCAACGATCTTGCACCAGATAAGCGCGCCAAGCTTGGCATCTTTCTGGCAATGCAGCATCCGCTGGAAGTAGAGGGAGTTACCTTAAAAGATTTCTTACGGCAGGCATACAATGCATTGTATGATGGCACCCCAAAACAAAAACGTCTTAAAGAATTTGCCGAACACTTGATCAATAAATTGCATTTGCTCGGTATGGATACCAGCTTTGCTGAACGCTCTATTAATGTTGGTTTTTCTGGCGGCGAAAAAAAACGGGCTGAGATGCTGCAATTGGCGGTCCTTGAACCCAAGCTCGTCATCTTAGATGAAATCGATTCTGGACTGGACGTTGATGCGCTCAAGACGGTATGCCACGCGCTTAACCAAGTAAAAAAAGACAACCCTGCAATGGCTGTCTTGCTCATAACTCATTACACCCGCATTTTAAATTACCTCAAACCAGACTTTGTGCACATTTTACAAAATGGCTCTATCTCCAAATCGGGAGGTCCTGAGCTGGCTGCACAAATTGAAATTAGTGGTTTTACAGATCAATAATTAAAATAAAGAGGCTTGGATTGTGTCATCCAAGCCTCTTTATTCTTCAAAATACTAATCCCGAGCAGATTTTTCTATTGAAAGTGTAAGCGCTGCGCAGACGATGGCGGGTGTGAAAAAGACCTCTCTGGCAAACCTCTTCTTAACACAGAAGGCGGAGGCAAGAGAATGCGCAAAGATAGATTTTTTTCCTGTAAATAGGCAACATCAGTAGCAGATATAGTTTCGGCACTTTTCCTCAAATCAAGCTCTTCAAGCAAAGGTGGCAGGGAATCTAAAAATGCCAATATTCCAGTGCAACGGGTTAACCGTAATTTTTTAAGCCCAGGTAGACACATTTGTGATGCTCTAGCATCCAGCGTTGGCTCCCCCTCAGCCTTCGTCCCTACAAAGCTAAAAGCATTTAATTCAAGTTCTTGCAAGCAAGGAGGAAAGTTTTTTGGAAGAACGTCTCCATCATAGCACTGCACCAATGTTAGTTTTTGCAAGTGGGGCATCTGCATTATCACTGGAGGCATAGTGTCATAACACCAGCCTAAAGCCAAAGATTTAAGATTGGAAAAAACCTCTCCTCGATGATCTTTATTAAACAAAACTGCTTTTTCAGGAACCATCCCCAACATCCCATCTCTCGTATAATCAAGCTCTTCTAAGAGAGCAGCAAAACTAGGAATCTTAAAGAAATGCCCAAAATCAAACTCCATTTCACCGGCAATATAATTATCAGCTATGGGCAAATGACAAAAATGATTCTTAAGCCACGCTTTTCGTCTTTCTGCCAAAGCAGCGCTTTTTGAGGATTGGATTGCTGTATATTTTTCATAATCAACAGAGCAACCAGTCTCTGCACGAGACAAATGTTTTTTTAACCAGCTTTTTGAACCTGCACTCAACTGTTTTTGCAATATTCTTGATTTAGCAGACATGCTATCCCAGCTTGCAGGAACTACTACAACCTCCTCTTCCGGTTCAAGAAGAGGAACAAAAGCAGGCACTATTTCCCCTGCAGGTAGTTCAAGTTCGGTACCAACCCGCCTTTGCTTGGTAGGTTTTGGTTTAGTCTCTTGATCAGAATCGACAAACCCTGCATCGGCAGATTCATGTTTTCCTGCAGCCAGAAGAACCACAGGCAAGCTAAGCGAAAAAAGCGCTGCAAATGCCAGGTGGCTTAAAAGTATTTTAGTCATAATAACGGCCAATCTTCTTATAAAATTTTCATAATATTAATTTTATTATTATATAAAAAAACATTTTAATTATCAAATGGGATCAAATAAGCCGCTTGATCGAAAGAGAGTTTAGCACCCCTTAACATTACAGACTGAATAAGAATCGTGTATAGAAATGATATTTACCCCACCCTCTCGCGTAAATCTAAAAAATAGGTACACTTACTATTCGTCGCTTTTACGTCAGATAACGTTACTGATTACTATTTTTGAAAGGTTGCCTGTGAGCAGACTCCAAACAGTTATTGAACAAACCTCCTTTTTACTTGAATCTCAAAAAGAAGCTCTCGCTGAATGCGGCTCTATGTTTGAAGGCTTACTCCAGTCAGTTAAGGCTCGTATCGCTGAATTTCCAATGGGATCGGCTGACGCAGAAGCGCTTGAGCGCATTGCAGTACTTGTAGAAGCACAAGCAACACGCATTAGCGAAGATGCAACTATCGACATCGAATTTTTAACCGAACAACTTGACGCCCTTACCAAAGTTGCAGCGCTGAATAACCCAGCACAAGCACAAGCGCTTCTTGCTATGATTATCGACGAAGATACCGAAGTAACAGACACCGAGACATTTAAAGAAGAAGTAACCGCTGAAAGCGAATCATCTAAACAAAGCTTGCTTGCTATGATTAATGACATCAAAGATGCCATTAATGAAGGTAGCGCTGAAGAAGTTGCTGAATACCTCGAGTCGATTCTTGCTATTGAAGAAGACGAAAACCTTGAGGAAAATGAAGCATGCTGCGATGACGAAGAATGTGCCGATGAAGACTGCGGCGACAGCGAAGAAGGTGCTTGTTGCAGCGGCGGCGGTTGCGGTAGCGATGAAGATGGCGACGAAGCTGGTTGTGGCAGCGGCTGCGGCGGCTGTGGCAGTAATGGCAGAGGATGTGGATCTTCAGAAGAAGGCACTGATATTTTCGGCAATCTGAAAGATTACGAAGCATCTATGCTCGACAAAACCAATGATAAAACACAACACTAAGTTGATTATTTAGCCGAATATGTGCAAAAAAATTAAACGTGTACACATTCAACCAGGGTGTATTTCCTGTGGTACTTGCGAGGCTGTATGCCCAAAAGTATTTTTAGTGAAAGCCACTGCTGAAGTTTTACCTAATGCTGACGTACAAGCTCACGAAGAGCTTGTACGTGAAGCAGCAGACTTGTGCCCGGTGTCGGTGATACAAGTAGAAAATGAAAATTAATGCCATTGCAGAAAGTTCTCTATGGGGTTGTCTGAACAAACCTTATTTGAAAACATACAAAAAGCATGCATGCCAAATGGCGCCCCCCTTTTTGCTGGTCGCCTCCTTCAACGGGCTTACCATAATTTCGCAAGCAGCTTAGCGCTCATAGCTCCATCACAGCGAATTACCTATAAAGATTTATACTTCAGAGCTCTCTTAATGAGCAGAAAGCTAGCAGCCCAGGGCGTACAAAAAAACGACCGTGTAATGATTTTGTATGAAAATTCTCCAGCTTTTTATATTGCTTATTTTGGCGCATGGCAACTTGGCGCCGTATGCGTACCAGTAAACACGTTTTTGCATGAACGCGAACTGACTTATATTGTCAATGATGCAAAGCCAAGCGTATTAATTGTTTCTCGAGCACTCAAACCCCTCGTTGATTCAATGCTAAGCACTCGCTCTTCTACCATTAACAGTGCGCCCTTCGACAGCCCAAGAATGGGCGAAGAAGCCCCCCTGTGCAACAAAGAGCATGCTGCCCCGATTGTCCTATCAGAAGAAGCTTTTGATTGGGAGACCCAAACACCAGAAAACCCTGAAGCCGCGTGTAGTGATGTAACACTACAAGAACTCGCACCTGATGATTTATGCGTAATACTCTACACTTCAGGGACCACTGGAACCCCGAAGGGAGTTATGCTCTCTTCGCGGAATGTCATGACGAATGTTATGCAGTGCTTTGCACGGTTTACTATTGCTGGACTAGCAAAAGAAGAGCGTTTTTTCTGTGTATTACCATTGTTCCATGTCTTTGCCCAAAATGTTTGTTTGTGGTTACCAACTCTGATTGGTGCTTGTGTTATTTTAGTCCAAAAAATTGATCGCAAGCTTATTTTAGAAGGACTCAATGAGCGGCCAACTATTTTCTTTGGCGTACCCCCTCTTTACGGGCTCCTTTGCCTAATGAAAACAGCGCCTCTTAGGTCTGTTAAAATATTTGTCTCTGGCGCCGATATGTTGCCTGATAAAATTAGAGCCGCTTTTGCTATTACTTATGGCAGAAAAATTTGTACAGGGTACGGTCTTTCTGAGGCTTCGCCAGTGGTAGCTTTTAATCTGAGCAATAATAATGCAGCAACATATGTTGTAGGACAAGCACTCCAAGGCATTACGTGCCAAATTCGCGACGAAAATGGATCCGCACTGCCGGCAAATACGGTTGGAACATTATGGATCAAAGGCAACAACATTATGATGGGCTACTACAACTCCCCTGAAGCCTCAGCAGTTATTCTGCAAGATGGGTGGCTTAACACTGGAGACTTGGGATCAGTTGATTTAGATGGAAATCTTGCTATACGCGGTCGCATTAAAGATATAATTATTCACAAAGGATTTAATATTTATCCGGCTGAAATAGAAAATATCCTGATGACGCACCCAATGGTTTTTAAAGCCGCAGTGATTGGACAGGAGGAAGAAATGGCAGGACAGGTACCAGTTGCTTTTGTAGCGGTACGAAATCGCGAACCAAATATGGAGCAGCTATTACGTAAGTATTGCGCCAATAATCTTGCATCATACAAAGTGCCTCGTAAAATTGTCTGCCTTGACGATTTACCGATGAATGCAACTGGAAAAATTGATAAAAAGCAGCTGTTAACTATGAATGAATAATCTAGTTAGCTTAACTTGCTTTATCGTATTATTGATTTCGCCTTAGGAGTTGTTTTTTATGTCACTTTTAGTACAAATTTGTTTATTCATTATCGCTCTCTGCTTTGCAGCACTATTTGCTTTTTTAGAAACAGCATTCACCGCCTTGCGCCTCTTTAAACTGAAAGAATTGGCTCTTTCCGTTACCAAGTACCGAAACCTATTTGAGTCATGGGAGAAAAACCCACAACGGATATTAATTACTATTTTAATTGCCAATAACTTTGCCCATGTTATCGCATCAGTTCTCATTTCAAATGCCCTGGAGCAACACTTGGGAGCTTTTGGTCTAGCAATTGGGGTTGGGCTTGCCACCGTTATGATTCTTATTTTTGGAGAAATTATTCCAAAAAGCTTTGCTAAAGCGCACCATGAAAAACTTTTTGGTTCATGTCTATGGCTTATTAACCTTCTTTATCATCTTGAGTACCCATTTGTAACCATATTGCTCAAAATTGCTGATAAATTTTTTGCAAAAGTAGGGGGACAACATATTCTTGATAAAAATGACGTTGTTTCTGAAAAAGAAATTGAGTTCCTGATTGATTACAGCGATGAAAAAGGCCTTATGGAGTCTGAAAAAACAGAGATGCTCCAAAATGTTTTTAGTCTGGGCCAAACAGTAGTGCGCGAAATTATGATTCCTAAAGCAGATATGACACTTTTAAATGTAAGCTCCTCTCTAGAGCAAGCCATGGATGTATTTGCACGATCTCGCTATTCTCGGCTCCCTATCTACGAAGATGATGACGATAACATCATTGGCGTAGTACACCAAAAAGATATTTTTGATCTTCTTTACAAAAAAGAGGTAAAAACGCTGCGTGAATTAGTTCGCCCAGTCATGTTTATTCCCGAAACACAAAAAATTAATCAATTGCTCAGCGAGCTCCTTAAAAAGCATATCCATATGGCTATCATTCTTAACGAATACGGTAGCATTGCCGGCCTAGTAACGCTAGAAGATATTATCGAAGAAATTGTCGGCGAAATTGTTGATGAACACGAAAAAACAGTTAATGATATTGTTCCACTGGAACAAGGAGGCTGGATTGTTGATGGGGCCGCCAGCTTAGAAAAAATTGAAGATTTATTAGGCATTCAGATGATTGCCGAAAATTCTATTTCAATCGGTGGTTTTTTAAGCGAAAAACTGCAACACTTACCTAAAAAGGGGGAACGCGTACTCTATGAAGGGTATCACTTTCAAGTACAGCAAGCTTCTCCACGCCGTGTACTGCAGGTGCTCATCTTTGCCGAAGAGCAGGTAAAAAAAGAAGAAGAGTAACTGTTAGAGTAAAATGAGGGAGTCTATCACCTCAAGGCATGTCCATTCAATAAATCGCTGTGCATCGTCTTCTTCCATAGCCAGTTTTTTGTGGCGAGCAACGTAGACATCATATAACAAACCAAAACGAGGCCGCAACTCTTTGGGAAAAAAATATTGATGCTCCGGCCATCGTGCTATGGCATTCTCTAGAATGCTTTTATATGTCCACGTTGCTGCCTTATTTTCGCCATAATAGTGACATAATAGATAAAAAAGCGTCCCGGCTATCCCCTTTTTTATCCACCCTAAAATATCTTCAATTTTACTTTTTCGTTCCATGTATGAGAGGACATGGTCCTGAAAATTCGGAATAACCGTAGCATCGACACCTTGGACTAAATCTATGCGCTCTTTTCCCAAAAAATATTCCCTGAGCTGTGTCCGCCGCCGACTTACCTCTGCCGCAACGGCAATGCATTTATGACAATCCTTAATACGCTCCTCAACAGTATTAATAGTGTTTTTAACCCAAGGGATACGGTGCAATAAAAACATCCCTATCTCACTTCCAAGCCAGCTTAGCCCAGTAATCGCTAACATTCGGCCACCCTCTAATACGCGACTTTTAAGCGACAATGAGTCTTCAATTTCCGTTTTTGGGGGGCTCAAAATTTCCTGTACATAGCGATAGGAAGCACGCAATCGGCGAAGACGTGCTGCTTCACGCTGAACCGCTACCGGGTCATTATTAGAATCGCTAAGCAAGCTGAAAAATACACCAATACTCAACAAAATAAATACGCAAATACGTTGGTTGGAAAAAAAAACAAGCATGCTACACTCGGTCAGTTACGATACTAGAAACCCCTAGAAAAAGGCTAGAGGCTTACTCTGTAGCATTCAACAATTTTATAAAAAAGGGATTGTGATGAAACATGTTTTATTATTATTAGCAGCTCTCTTGGCCACTTCCAATAGTTACGCTACTCAAGCAAAACCACCCACACGCACTGACAGTATGCTCAAGCCTCATCAAAAACATTACTTAGATGTATTTGGCCGGTGGCTTAAAGATCAGCGTATTTTAAGCGATGTGCCACTTAGCGACATTCCGGTTGATGATTCCTTTATAAGTGCATTCAAAGAGCATCTCTTTAGGAATGCTACGATTTTGAGTAATTATCAAGAGTTTATAGAATTTATTTCAGCAGGGAATTTATCAGGCGATAACTGCATGGTCACCAAGCGAATTGCCAGCCCTATTTCTATTGCGATTACATCCCTATTGAGTGATTTAGATCATGCGCCAGAAAATTTTGTAGACCAGCTCCGCATGTCAGCACTCAATAGTCCACAAATAAATATCCAAGAAGAAAAAAATTCTATCACTGACACCATTACCAAGCACCAACTCGCGTTGCGCATGCTTGTTTCACACAAAGATCCTTTGGTAGAAAATAAGCGTCTCTTTAGCGTAGGCAACCGTTTAGTAGACTACTGTTTTCGTTCTTCAACATTCCATCACTATGTAGATCTCTACAAAGATAAAAAAAATTATCCAATATTACGCTTCTTGAATACAGCCGTATGGAGCACTCTTGTCGGTGAAGGCTGGCGCCATTGGCACGAAGACGCCTTGCTCGCACTTCAAGCGGCAGCCGATAGCGGCAAAGAAATTGTGTATATTGCCGGCGGCGCAGACCTATACCAATTTTTACGCCTCGGCATTTACAACGTCACCGTATTGGATCCCTTTTACCCAACACAAGACCGCTATTACTCCCCAGGCTGGGATTATTTAGTTTCTAGTAATGCAAAAAACAAAGGGATTGGCGATGAAATTATCTGCGGGGCTGAGTGCAATAATGTCCGATTAATACGCAGCCAGACGCAAGAGGCTGACTATTTTTACGCTAAACTTTCTAATGAAAAAATTGTTAAAATCAGAAAGAACGAAACCCGTTGGGATATCGTGAGCGAAGACGGCAACCTGTTAGGAAGATTTATATTTAAGCGCCGTCCAGTAGAGCAAGAAGACCTCGCTAGCGACCCTAAAAAAGTTTTTGTGATGTCTTACGATGAGATGGTTTATATAGCCCAACCAGAAATTATTGAAGGATGGGGTACTGATCCATCAAAACTTGATAATGATTTTTCTATGATTATCAAGCAGTTTAGAAACCCTATAGATAAGTCATTTTTACAAAATATTCGCATTGCTGCCATGCTTAATATTTATGAACTGAGATTTATTAAATTTGCATCAGATCCAACTTAAAATGAGCAGTTACCTTAAAAAGGAGTATCATGATTTCTAGTTTACTGAAGCGCCTAGCTGTTGCTAGCGCTTTTATGTTCAGCATACATATCGTAGTGACCGCAGAACCCATAACAAAACAAGCCAATGAGATTTTTTCTAAATGGATAGAATGGCAAATGGTTATGCCAGACAAAGACCTTACCTCCATGACAGAACAACTCGATGGCACTCAAATGAAACAGGTCTACGTCAATGCTATCGCTAATTTAACACCACTTACCCCAGTACTTGAGCGATTAACCGCATCATACATTAATTCCGATGGTTTTGTCCTACGCAGCCCCGTAGCTGATGCAATAAAAAATAACTTTGGCAAAATGCACGAGCTCATGGAACATGATATGCCAAGATTTATTGATACACTTCGAGGGATGCCGTTTTGCTCACCAGTTGACGCCACAGAAGAAAGCACCAGCACCGATTCAAGCAAAATTATCGACCGCTACAATGCCTTTTTGCGCCTTTTGTTTGCACATCAAAATCAAGCAGAAGCACAAAAATATTTGTTTTCTGTAGCAAACCGTTTTTTTGAATACTGCTTTGAAACAAAATCATTTCCGGTCTTTGAACGCTTTATGATGAACATACAAGACCAACCACTAGGCCGTATGCTTTACTCCGTTGCTTGGTTCAATCTTGCTGGCAATGGTTGGAAACATTGGCATGAAAAAAGCCTCCAAACACTTAAAGCTAAGGCCGATGAAGGTAAAACGATTAAGTACATTGCAGGGGGCTCTGACATTTTACAGATGCTGCGAGCAGGTATTTACAATATCAAAAACATTGACCCACAGCTCCCATCACAACCAATTTATTATGCTAATGGGTGGGAATTTTTAGTTCGAAGCACAGCTGAAGACGGCGGAATTGGAGATAAAATTATTATTCCGATGATGGACCGCACGCTAATTATGGAACGTACTGGCTTTAGCTTAACAGGAGAAACGTTTAAAGCTCGCTTGAATAACGATAGTATTATTGAAATACCACGTAGCATCACCACCTGGACGATTAGCAATGAAAATAATGAAAAAATAGGCCAATACCAACTTGACCGACGATTCTGCGTACAGCAAGATTTTAACCCTGCTGACAACGAGCAACTGCTTATGTCATTCAATGAACTGTACTTTATTTCACTCCCGCAATTTTTAAACGGCTGGATGATTGAGCCAAATCAGTTCCCAGAAGACTTAGAAATTGTGATTAAGCAGTTGCGCAAACCAGTCACTCGCGATATGGTATTTAATATGAGAATTGCTTCACTCCTGAACGCCACTGACTTTAAATTTATTGCCCTTGGTACCTGCATTAACTAGACCTCTATCCCAATCCTCAGCCCCGACATATTGTGCCGGGGCTATTTTTATTCCCGCCCATGCTTTGTTCAAAAAGCCCCCTCTTTTTTCTTTGCACTCCGAGTATACCTGGGGAGGTGTTGCACTTCATTCTAGAATTTAGGGGTACATTTCTATCTGGCGCTGACAAAATATTTAGAATAACTAGAAATTTAATTCTGATTTGTATTATATTAAATTCAGGTAAATAGTTTTAATTTATAACAAAAAGGATCAAAGATGACATCACGCCCATTTATACGTGCCCTGTTTTTTGTCTCATTAACAGCAGCCTACGCTTATGGCACAGTAGCCCCAACAATTATTGCCTGTAACAGAAATCGTATGACCAGTTATATCGCTGACAACAACAACCAGCTACCTGCGTGGTTTGAAAATTGGAAAACTCCTGCTCCTGGGAATTTTGTATTCGAATTTACTACCAGCCAAAAGAAGGATATTGTTCTTGCTTTTCATGATGAAAAGATAACAAATAACACGACTGCCCCTCTCCTAGGCATAACTATCGGAGGCAATAACAATACAAAAATACTCATAGCTAGAAATCAGGCACAAGGAAGTATCGGGCTAGCAGCTAACGCACAACAATTCGATGGTGTTACAATACCGCCTGCTAATTATGTTAGCACTCAAGGATTTGCTCTGCCAGCAACCACTATTAAAGTTCAGTTTGACGCGCTTAAAAAAATTCTTCGCTTGTGGTCAAAAAAACCAACCGTTCCTAGTTTTCCATCTACCCCATTTTTTTCAACCGACTTTAAAAATATGAGTGATAGTTTCCCATCAACACTACAATACTTTAGCTTTGCAAACGGAGACACTAATGGACAACCTAATGTACAATACGGCAATATTTCTAGAAGCTGTGTACCTCAAGTCTTGCGATGCATTGATCCTCTTAAATTCACTTACCGCAAAGACAACTCCAGCACAGGTGCTGCTGAGCCAAGCTGGTTTGAAACATGGCAGACACTCACTCCCGGGCGCTTTATAGTTGACTTTATGACGGATTATGAAAATAATTTCACCATGGGATTTAGCCCAACCATATTAAAAACTACCGATCCTGTACCTTTTTGCTTGTCGCTAGCCACTGATGACGGTACTGGTGTTCGCGTTGCAAAATCTATGCCGCAGGCTCCTGAGGGCTATAACGTTGGCACTCTTCTTAAAAGCCCTATCTACTTCCCTAATAATGCTTGCTACAGAAAAGCTGATGGCTTTGAAGTAGAGGTAGTTTCACTACGCATTGAACTTGACCAAACACAAGAAAATCCAGTTTTACGCATATGGTGTAAACCATCAAATAGCCTTACAAACCAATACGCTCTCTTGCTTGACTCTACTGACCAAGCCTTTCCAGCTGAAGATAGAGAAAAACTAAGAGAGGTTCTTGGTACTGAGCCGCTAAAATATTTCAGCTTTACCCGAGGCGTAAAAAATGGCAAACCAACCAATCGCGACGAAACCGATCGCGTTCGAATCAAAAATTATGGTGGATACCCAGAAGTAGGTAACATAAAAATTTATAGTTAAGGCAAGGGTAGCACTAAGCACCTCCTACTATATAAAACTCATTTCTGACTTTTAGCCCCGGCAGAAATCTGCCGGGGCTTTTTATTATTGTCCTAGATGCCAATAGCAAAGAGAAGAGCCACAAAAGAGCAAAAAGCAAGTACCTTAAGATTGAACATAAAAATATCAAAAAAAACAAATTGTTTACAAAAAATAGTGCAATGAAGTTAGTCTGGCTAAAAAACTATGTATTGATATCAAAAAACAATTCCCCATCTTTTGCTTGATATCTAAATAAAAAATGCGTATGTGTTTATTACTTAAATAAATAAAGGAAATATCGATGAAGCTTAAAATCAAAAAGGGCAGTATTTTTTTGCTAATTGCAATGCTTGTATTACCAGAACATGCTAAATCCGCTCAAAAGGAGAATAATACAAGCGACAACAAAAAACTCGCAAACCCCTCCTCAATTATCATCAAAAACAGCAACAAAGCCAATTACAATGCTTTAACAGAAGATGGTAAAACGTATCAATGGAATGAGTCATGGAAATTACCAGAACCTGGCCGAGGAAGAGTTTCTTTTCAGCTAAAAAGAAATTTAATAACAAATGCTAATCGTCCGATTAGCTTAGAGAAAAAGCCTGTTGGGCTCCGCTTCATCCTTAGCAATAATCTGCCTACGATCCAAAAACCATCGCTAGATCCCTTTATTGCACAAATTAGAAATGAGGACCAATTGTCTTCATTATTAGAAACAGGCGCCGGAGATACTACCCAGTATAAACATGAAAAGGGCGCACCCAGCTATGTAGATCCTTTATTCTATCGCATTACAATAGACCAACCAAACAATGTATTTATTGTTGAAGAGACAAGCGACAACACCCTACCAGTAATTGATGACGAATCTTCTTATAGGCAAAATTTACTTTTTAGCTACAATCCAAAAAATATCTCAATCTATCCCCCAGACACACCGCGAACAAATGATACCCAACCATTTTTAGCAACACCACTCTATTCATACTTCTCATTTAATCGCATGTCATATTCTCCCGATGATTATTCTTCATATGAATACTCTAACATTAACATAACAGCTCTCCCGCTAGCAGCACCGGAAGTCTTGCGATGCATTGATCCTCTTAAATTTACTTACCGCAAAAATAATTCCGACAAGAATCCTGCAGGCCAAGCTTGGTTCGATGAATGGAAAACCAGAATCCCTGGCAACTTTGTAATTGACCTCATGACTGATTATGAAAACAACTTTACTATCGGATTTAGCCCAACCAAATTAGATGCGGCTAGCAATATCCCTTTTTGTTTGTCATTGGCAACCGATGATGGCACTGGTGTTCGTATTGCAAAAGACATGCCACAGGCTCCTAAGGAGTATAAAATTGGCACTCTTCTTAAAAGCAGAATACCTTTCCCTAATAATGCTAATTACAAAAAAATTCCCGGCTTTGAAGTAGAAGTAGTTTCACTACGCATTGAACTTGACCAAACACAAGCAAATCCAGTTTTACGCATATGGTGTAAACCATCAAATAGCCCTACAAACCAATATGCTCTCTTGCTTGACTCTACCAGTCCAGCATTCCCTGCTGAAGATAAACAACAGCTCAAAGAGGCACTTGGCACTGAACCTCTAAAGTATTTCAGCTTTACTCGAGGGGTAAAAAATGGCAAACCAACGAATAAGGACGCGACCGATCGCGTTCGAATCAAAAATTATGGCGGATACCCTGAAGTAGGAAACATAAAAGTTTCGATATCTTTACGGTAGCTTGACAAACAAACAACATCAAAAAATATTTTTTTAACTAACAAGAAAGGCCTGCTGAATAACTAGCAGGCCTTTCTTGTTAGCTCAATCAGCATAATAATTTTTCATACTGCTATATCAATCTCTTCTTTTCCCTTAAGGGCTTAGGGGAAAAATCAGTGCTTTTGCAAAAACATTTATAAGCGCGTTTTTTATTTTTAGTACACATATTTTTCTCTACCGAAGCTTTTTCCGTTTATTAAAATTCACTTGATTCGGATTACATAAATTCTTCGCATAGCTCCACAAATATTATTGGGTAAGATAACTCAGTATAATCGCTAAGTGTATGTGGCGTAAAAAAAAGCCCTTACTACCAGCCCTTGGTGAATTCTCGAGCACCCAACTTTCAAGGTATTTGAAGAGTATTTGCGTTCTGTCTTTCCAGATGCTGAGAGGGGGGCGGTCTTATTAACAGCGCGTATGCTTTTAGAAGTACTCTTGTCTAACAAGCCTGGTAAACTAATTTTTTATTAGGGAGCAATACTGCATCGACTTTTGCACCACCAATAGGTAGCAATACCACCTACTAACATAAGCAATGCAGGGATTAGCGTTATTAAGCCAGCGGCTATAATGTCTTGCGCAAAAATATAAAGCAAGAAGCAACAACTTGTAATAGCAAGTAAAGCGGCAATAGATCTCTTCCAGCAAAAAAACGCAACCGTAGTCAATACAAAAGCAATCCCGGTACCAATGTCAGAGAGGGCAATTATGTAATCACTATGCATGCATGCTAAAAAGAAAAACACTATTGCTGATTGTACCAAAACTGAAACCCAAGGCACATTGTTTTTATTCAAGCGAGTAAGAGCCGCAACCTGCTTGATGCCAGTCTCCTTGGCCATGGTGTATAGATTCCAATTATTGAAATAAAACACACCATAAAAACCTGCAAGAAACGATGCTAAAAGCCCCAGGCGAATAGCATAATTTGCAAAACAAGCAACCAGAGGGTTTGAAAAAAGCAATCCAGGCAAACTTAAAAATCCATCAACATCGGCCGTACCGTGAATGCTTAATACTACTAACTGCAACAAACCATAAATCGCGACAATCGAAGCAAATGAAATAAAAATAAGACGCGATGCATTTTTTTGTGCATTTTCAATTTTATCCATTACTGAGCAGCAAGCCTCAATGCCGATGTACGCAAAAAACACTTTTGGCAATGTTGGCAATAAGCTCAATGGTGCAAAGGAACCACTCATCACATTCTGCCATGAAAATAACAATGGTAACGCAATAACTATCGCTAGAATGGGCAATGCTTTTAAACTAGTAAAGAGCAGTTGTGCTTTTTCTAGAAAATCGACGTTGCGTAAATTTAAAAGCGTAAATAAACCAACTACCAAAAAATCAACCCACAGGACCGAAATGTTTTTTCTTGCCACCAGCTGATCGATACCTGGAAACTGCATCAACGCTTCAGCAAGCGCATGTCCTACTGCCGCATTTGCAGCAGCGGTACCCAGGTAGTATGCCCAGCCACTGACCATGCCCCACATATCCCCCAGTAGCTCTTTGCTAAAAACATAAATACCGCCAGCGCGAGGAAAGCGCTGTGAAAGTTGCGCAATCGCATTAACGAATGGTAGCAAAAGAAGTCCACATAAAAGCCAAGCAAACGGCGCTAGCGCACCGTTTGCCATGGAAATTTTTTGCACCACCAAGAAAAAGCCTGCGCCAATAACAATATTAATGTTGATCAGTACCGCGAGCCAAAAGGGGATAGTGTGTTGCATGAATTAAATCTCTCAAAAATTAGCATTCTTTACTTGATGAAAAATCCCGCTCCTCCTGAGCCTGTCGAAGGACGAAGCCCGCAGGGCAAAGGGAGAGCGGGAAAAATAGCGCAACCAGGTCGCTCTTCCACCCCTTCGGGGCGTCCTTCGACAAGCTCGGGAGGGCGACTATAAAATTCCGTATTTAATAATCAACGTTGTATTGGTGCCAGGGATTTCATAACAAGACCAATAACCAAGCCAATAGCAAGCGGTGAGGCGTAAACCAAGCGTTGCATAGCGTCGGGAGCGATACTCATCCAGCTGTAATAAATCAACATGCCACATGAAACACAACCAAGAAGCGTAACAAGTAATTGTTTAATGTTGTTTGTTTTTTTGTAAAAAAGTAGCAAGGCAACCAATGTAAAAACAAAAGCAGTTGAAACGCCTACGTTGGTCATTGCGACAGCACAGCTAAGCGTATCAATAAAAAATGCTAACAACCATGTTACACCAGCCAAAGCAACCGCAGCCGTTACCGGACGGTCAGCACTATTTGTTTTACCCAAAACATCTGAACCAATAAGTAACCGATTTTTTATTAGAAGGTAAAAATTAGACATATTACCAAGCATAACACCAAACAAGCTGTTCATGTAACTGAACACAATAGCAACCAAAATGCCAGTCGCTAGCGCCTGGGTAAGCGCAGGTGCAAAACCAAGATATTTTGGAAATACCGCAGGCCCAAACTGAGTAAGCGCATCAACACCCATGATATGCATAACGCTGAAATGGAACAGCGTGTATAGCGCAACAGTAATACCAAATGCAGTCAATACGACGCGACCAACACTCTGAGGGCCATCTTTAAGAAGGCCTCCAATACTTGCACAGGCCTCAAAGCCCCAGAATGCAAAAATTGCCATTGGCAAGGTCATAAATAAAGTAGGTACTTGCGTTACATCGTACACAATTGAGGAATTGAAGAAAAATGGCAGTAGCCCAATTGCTAGCAATAGTGGCGCCATTTTCAAAACAGTAGCTATGCTTTGTATTTTGCCAATTTTATCGGCAGGAAGCATGTTAAGGAGCGTAAAAAAAACAATCAAAATTGTGTTAATGAGCAATGGATGCTCGCCAACAAACGTACATCCTAGCTTAGCAACTAGCGCTTCGCGAATCACAATAAGCATAGTGGTTGCCGTACCTAAGTAGCCCAGCAAGTAAGCCCACTGTGCAACAAATCCGGCGGTTGGATTAATCCCCTTTGTGCAATAGTTATAAAATCCCCCCTCACCAGGGAAAAGCCGTGGCGCTTGAGCAACACACCAAATTACTGGAAACACTAAAAGGCCAACCAGTGCCCAGGCTAAAAAACTTACTGAGCCGGCAAGAGCAGCCATAGGTGCTGGGGAGAACAATATCCCGGCACCAACAATAATATTAATATTCATTAATACAGCAGGCCAGAAGCCTATTTTCCCATGTCCTGACATGAACTTCCTTCATTGTAAAAGAGATTAATTTTTATCGGACCGCATATATTCTAGCACAGAATATCGTCTCCTTGAAAAATTACCAAGGTATGCTAGCATAAAACACGTTTTGTTGTATCAACTCAATAACTCATAGAGGATTTATACCATATGAAGCAATTATCAAGACTCCTGATTAAAGGATCACTTCTCAGTGTTTCACTGTTGGTACTGAGCGGCTGTAACTGGAATCCATTTAATAAGAATTCTTCCAGCCCTGATGCTTCTACCCCTAGCGAAGCTAGTGACAGCGCCGTCCTCTGCTCCATAAATGGCAAACCTGTCATTAAAGAAGCAGATTTCATGAATAACTTGAATCAAATGATCCAAGCAAATCAATATTTCCGTGGAGCTACCGCTGAATCGTTGCCAAAAGAGTTGCAACGCAAATTCTTTGAACAACTCGTTACGCAAGCATTAATTGAAGCACATGCTAACGAAAACAACATTGAAAAACATCCTGCTTTTATTAAAGCTTACCAAGAGGCAGACAAGCAATTAAAGAGTGCCCTCAAAGTGCAAGTTGTTGAAAAAGAGATCTATGACGGCATTTCAGTAAGCGATGAAGAAATCAGCAAGTATTTTACTGAAAACAAAGACCGTTTTGTTAAAGTACCTGGTGGCACACTTGCTGCTGGCGTACGTTTTGACACTGAAGCCACTGCTGATGCATTTTTGACTAAAGCTCGTAATGATGTTGCTAACTTTGAAACATTGGCTAAAGCAGCCAATGATGGCAAATTTAGAGATTTTGGTCGCATTAGCAAAGAGTCTCGTGGCATGCAATTTGAAATTGTACCAGCACCAATCAAAGAAGCCGTTCTTGCCGCACCTAAAGCTCCTCACGTAGAGAAAATAAAAGTAGGCAAAGAGTTCTGGGTAATTAAATCATGGGATAAAAAGAACACTGAGCTATTCGAACTTGCTGATGTTAAGTCCCATATCGAAGGAATGCTCAAGAGCAATAAATTCAAAGATGTTCTAGATGCACGCCTCAAAGACATTCGTAGCAAAATGAATGTTTCAGTAAACGAGGGGTTTTTTGCAAGCAAAGAGCCTGCTAGTGAAAAAGGCGAAGAAGAGCCAGCTGCAAAACCGCACGCAGCATCTGCAGCAGCGTAATCACTTCATAATTTGAAACTAACGTTAGGGCGGGCTGGCAACAGCTCGCCCTTTTTATTAGGAGATTGTAGATGAATAGATTTAACGTTCTTATGGTTACATTACTTGCTACTACAGCACTAGATGCTCGTATCGAGATAGACCGTATTTTAGCACGAGTTAATGGTACTAATATTTTAAAGTCAGATCTAGAAAAACAGCGTATAGCAAAAGAGGGTAAGACATTTAGCTTAGAAGAAGCTATTAATGATGAACTTATTGCACAACATGCTGTTACCATGCACGTACTTCCCACTGCCACTGATATCGACCGCCAGTTTGTTAATTTTAAAGTACAAAATGGCCTCAATGAACTTTCTGATGAAGAATTTGAAAAGCAGCTAAAAGAAAGTGGCTTTAGTCTACAAGAGTATAAACATCAGCTTGGCCGCCTTATGGCAACGGAGAATGTAAAACGTGCTGAGATCAGTGAAAAAATTGTAGTAAGCACCCAAGATGTTGAAGAGCATTATAAAAAACATCCTGAGTACACTAAAGAAGCCTTTCACCTTGCTATTGCAACTGTCCCTGCAGAAGAATATGAAGCAAACCCTGACACCATTGCAAATGACCCTAAGTTAGCATGGGAAGATCATGGCTTTATTGAAACAGCAGAGCTCAATACTGATTACGAAGGGGTCAAAAACTTGCAACCAGGGGAACTTATGAAGCCACTTGAGAAAGAAGGCTGCTACGAACTGGTTAAGCTTATTGCCAAGCAAGAAGTGCGTCTCAAATCTGTCGCAGAGCGTTATGATAACATAGAACGTACCATTCAAAATAAACGCAAGGATAAAATCGTCAAAAACCTTGAAAAAAATCTGCGGAAAAAAGCTACCATCGTTTATCTTGATTGAGCCTTGCCATGCGTACGTTTTTTAAGCAAGTAATAGCGCTGGCTATAAGCATGAGTGCTGCACAGCCGATGCAAGCTCTTCCAGAAGAGGCAGTTGCCACCTACGGATGTACTGCTGGTATTGGTGCTGGTCTGATCAGTGGAATTGCTATTGCAACTATTGCTCAAGAGTGGAGCCCTCCAGCACGCTACGCTGCACTTTTTTTAGGGTGCGCTAGCGCCTGTGCGGCTACAAACCTAATCGTCTCCGCCGCATGTGCTGAGCTTACGCCCTACGGTAGATTATCACGAGCACACCGTGCTATACACCAGCTTGAACATGATACTATTGTAAAAGACCTATGCAAAGACCATGTGCATATAGTCCTAACCAAAAACCTCTCATTACGCCTGGCCAAGCTGCAGACTCTTGCTTTAGAAACGCAAAAAAATTTACAGTGTGCGCTGGAAGAGGCTACTAACAATAAGTATCCACAGGGAATAGCTCAGCACTGCAAAGAGCTTCTTGAGCACCTGCACGTAATCCTTGAAAAAATTTCACGCGTTAAAGGCCGGATAAAGCCCCTTACTTGACTTTTTGCAACCCTTCTTTAATCTGGCAAGCAATTTTTATTAATTTGAAAGGGAACTCGTGTTCAAAAAATCAACAAGAAAAATGTTTGCTCTTAGCCTTTCGCTGATAGTCAGCACACAAACAGTTAGTCCTATCAGTGAGACCACCGCAACGGTATGCGCCGTTGGCGGGGGGGCAGTAACCGGCGCTCTTGCCGGGTATGGCATACACTATCTCGCACGCAAAAATGGATGTTCCGATACCACGACTTGGCTTCTCACCGGACTTGGATCCGCCGCCGCTGGGGTTGGCGCTGGTGCCCTCATTTACCACATTATGAGTAAGTACACTCCTACCGGCCGGTTTGCCTATGCTCAAGGCATTATTGCAGAATTATATGCAGACCCAATTATTGCTGGCGCTCACGACGGGAAAGAGCACCTTGTTGCGCGTATCACAAGTACACATGGCACTAGCTGGCCTCTAGTTGCTGCTAGGGAGGCACTCATGCGCCAGTCAGTAAACCTCGGAAGTGCAGCAACAGCTCTTGATATGGCCTATACCGAAGCAAAGGCAAACCCGGGAAGATACCCAGAAATTATGAAAAATTATCAGCAATTACGGGCGAGCATTCCGCATATCTATCACAACATTGAACACGTACTTAACATTATCACGAACAACGAAAAATATGATAGCCAGGTACAACTGTTTGAGCGACACATGGAACAAGTACGGCAACAACAGCATGAACTCGCCTTGCAAGGTAATCAGTTGAGCCATGAGCGATGGGAAAACTATCAAGATCGCGATCATGACAGCAGAGAAAAAAACAAAGATCGCGTCCACCAAAGCAATGAAAGCTCAAAAAAGTATTATTATAAATACAATGACAAACGAGAAGAGCGCGATTACAAACGGCAAGAAAACCATAAAGATCGCGTCTTTGCGGCAAGCAGACCAAATACTCATCTAAAATTCAATATGGGTGGCAGGTAAATCCGCAATAGCTAAAACTCTTATCTTTACAAAACGTGCAAATAAAGATCCCCTGTGGTAGAAT
Organism: uncultured bacterium; assembly: GCA_903825355.1. GTDB lineage: Bacteria > Babelota > Babeliae > Babelales > RVW-14 > CAIKAH01. Next base: position 24,405 of record CAIKAH010000043.1, read on the forward strand.
TCACGGGGGATCTTTATTTTTGAAAGAATTTTCTATGAACACTTCAATCAAGGGCATTAGCCCAACCAAAGCTATTTTACTTTGTATAAACTCTATTATTGGCGCTGGGCTCTTTATAAACCCCAGCTCTCTCACTAGGATTGCTGGCCCCTACGGTTTTCTTGGCTACATGCTTGGTGCATTACTCATCCTCCCCATTATTTTATGCATTGCTGAACTAGCAAAAATACATCCTGTTGCAGGGGGGCTCTACGTCTATAGCAAAACATACATCGGCCGCTGGGCGGGCTTTTTAAGCGCCTGGGCCTATTTTGTGGGCAAAACCGTCAGCGCGGCACTCCTCATGCACAAATTTGTACAGTTCTTTCAAGCACGTGTGTATTTTCTACAAGATACCCCAGTACTGCTCATCGACATTGGCATTATTCTCTTCTTCACCCTGCTCAACATTGGCGGCGTTTCTATCGGCGGCAATATCACCTATTTCTTCAGCGCTCTCAAGGCAAGCCCGGTGCTTGCCACCTTTGCTATTGGATTCTTTTTATTTGATTCAAAAAACTTTCAGGAGGTAGTTAGCTTCCAGGATGTCTGCTCCTCTCTCCCTATTGCTGTTTTTGCGCTCCTTGGCTTTGAAGTTATCTGCTCCATAGGCAACCAAATTCACGACGCTAAAAATAATATCAAACGTGTTATTCTCACTTCGTTTTTTATTGTAGTTGCGATAAATACTATTTTTCAAACGGTAATCTTTGGGGTCGTTGGTTATGATTTAATTGAGGCTCAGGAACCAATACTAGTACTTGGGTTGAAAGCATTTGCTTCAATCCCATGGATAGGCAGTTTGCTAAACGGGCTTGTTTTTGCATCTATTGTAGGCGGTTTTTTCTCGCTACTCACCAGCAACTGCTGGAACTTACACACTATAGCCAATAATAATCATCTACCTGGAAAGTTATTCTTAACAAAGTGTAACAGAAATAATGTTCCTTGGGTTAGTTTGCTCATTGAAGCTAGTATTGCAATCTTTATTCTATCGATTACCACAAACCAAGTACCTTTACAAAACATGTCTGTTGTGTCGCAAATTGTTTCATTCAGCATAGCCGTATTTGCAGCATTTTATGCGGTAACAAGTAAAGCAGCACAAGAACTGCCATTATGGGCTCCTTTGCTTGCACTCCTTTCTTGCTGTTTTTTATTTGGTATTGCTGGCTATAAGGTTGCAACCTCTGGCGTCTCTATTCCCTTTATTGTACTATTTTTTGTTGGCTGCATTGCAGCGGCCGTGCAACATCGCATAGCAAGCAGCAAGAACTAATTTACTCTACCCCCTTAAATACGATAGCCTGTGAAAAAATTAGTAACTATTTTGACTCTTATTGCTCTTGCGACAAGCACTTATCTTAATAACGTACTGGCGATAGAGCCTGCTGAAACAAGCGCTCAAGCTACACCAACCACCAGCGTCCAGCCGATAATACAAGCGCAAACAACAGAACAGCATGCCCCAGCTACAGCAATACCAGAGAAGGCTCCTTTGGCAGTAACAATTCCAAATAAAATAAATTCTCTAGCATGCTCAGCATGTAGCTTCATCGCCGAGCATGCAGAATGTAACAACAAATCTTTTACCCACCCCGACCAAGCAGAACCAGAAAGAAGCATACAGCAGGCAACTAGCCAAGAAAATCCTGTTGATAATGAATCAAGCGAAACGAATGCAACCAAAGAGACTAACAAGACAACAAATTTTTTCACTTGTCAGCATTGTGATGCTGTTAATTACACCAAATCATCTCTTAGTCTTCATATTAAAGACAAACACCCAGAAATTTATGCACAATCTTGCATATGCAACTATTGTGACAAAAAATTTTCTCAACCTAGCACACGCATAATTCATGAACGCAACCACACAGGAGAAAGGCCTTGTATTTGTAGACTGTGCAGCAAGGCATTCATGAACCCTCGCGGCCTCTCCCGCCATATACTGAGAAAGCATTCATCAGTTGGTGCAAAAACCAATATCCAGCAGCCCATAGAAAACTCACATGAAGAGCAGGACGCGGCAGCAATACTTGCTTCTTTGCTCGCAACTACTCTTCCAACTGAAGCTGAAAAAGAGGACGGAGCAACAAATCTTTGCATCTGCCAACATTGTGGCTTTGTTTCTACAGACAAGAAGCAACTTACTCGACATTCTAAAGAGAAACACCCAGAAATGTATGCACAATCTTGCACATGTAACTATTGTCACAAAATATTTTCTTTTCCTAGGCAACGCATACGTCACGAGCGCTCTCACACGGAAGAAAAGCCTTTTGTTTGTCCAGAGTGTGGCAAAACATACAAATATGATGACAATCTCAACGAGCACATTAAGAAAAAGCATCCATCAATTGATGCAACAACCAATGCCCAGGGACCCAGAGAAGACTCACCAGAGGATCAGGAAGCGGCAGCGGCGCTTTCTTCCTTTTTGACAACTATCCCTTCAGTTATGCTAAAAAAAGATGCGCAAGCCATTGTTAATTTCGGCAGTCGATGGACTCAATCAAAAACCAACAGAATAGAAAAAGACCTCACTGCAGACGATCCTTTTACTGCTGCTGCAAAAAGGTTGAGTACTAACCTTCCTCAAACCGATTTTGATGCAGACATAAGTTCTTTTGGGGGTGGTATCTCCTATGAAAAGAATGAAGTCAACACGGGAGTAAAAGCAGCCAAAGCAATAAAACCGATTGCTGCATCACATTTATCTCCAATACGAATAGCGGATGAAAATAGTAGCGACGATGAGTATATTGATGTGGAAGGGGGGGGCCTGCCTGAGGCAACAGATTCCGTGCCAGCACATTCTACGGCATTAACTATTTTTCAGGAGGCACAAAAAGTAATTGAAAGCCATTTCCCACCGGCAACTACATCAATAATTCCCGATAACGAAAGCCATCATCCAACTTTGCTCACCGAAGCAGAAACTCTTGATCCCATTTCTCCAATTCATCATGACGTGCCAGATTATTTTAGTGATCAAGGAACAGATTTTGGTGAAACTTGCCAAACCTATGAACCAACTCAGCCAGAAGAGAGCCTACAAGCTGCTGCTAGCATAGAACTGCCTGCTCATGATGAACTTAGCAATACCACTGCACAACCCAATACAGAGACGCCATCAAGCGAACCAAATGCATCACCCTCACCAATTCTTCGTGTTGATGGGAATAAGAGCGATAATGAACATATCGATTCAGCAGAGACAGAAGATCCTGAAGCAACATCAGAGGCCCCAACAAAATATTCTACTGCACTAACCGTTTTTCACGAACCAAGAGAAATAATAGAAAGTCACTTTCCACCAGCAATTCCATCAATACCTGCCGATAATCAATCAGAGCCACTCGCCTCAACTCAGCCTGCAGATAATGACCTCGTGTGTAATGAATGCGGCTTTATTGCCGTTAGCAAACGAGGCTTGGCTACTCATATTGGCAAAACGCACCAAGATCCCGCCACTGCATCTACTGTCTGTCAGTACTGTAACAAAATATTAAGCGATAAATGGAAACTAGCGAGGCATGTCGAAAAGCTTCACAGCAATAAAAGTAGAAAAAATTTCTCTTGCACTATCTGCAGTTTAGAGTTTGTTAGCAGCGAAGCTTGCTCCAGGCATATTCTCCAGCACAATGATAAAGGTGATAAAAAGTTTAAATGTGATACGTGTGGCGTCGGCTTTAAGAAATACCGTGGCTACTACAACCATCTGAGATTACATAAAAAAACCGTATCAGATCCTACAGTAGCTTCATCTGGGCTAATTGAGCCTACCTCATCCCAAGAAACAAACGTTGTCAACAATACAGAGATGCTATCTACGGAAACAGATTCATCTCCCTCATCATCTTTTGTCGTTACGGAATTGCATAATGACGGTTATGAACCAACCCAACCGGAAGAAAACTTACAAGCTGATTCTAGCGTAGAGGAGTCGGCCCATGATGAACCAATAACAGTCATCTCAGCACAACCAGCTAAGAGTGATCACACTGTAAAAAAGTCTCATATTTGCACCGTATGCGGTAAAGGGTACCCAAAACCAAACCTTCTCCAAAAACACCTATTAAAGCATTCCGCTGAAAAGTCATTCAAGTGCACAATATGCAACCTCGGGTTTGATACAGATATCGGTCTTAATATCCATAAAGGGCATTTTCACAGCCCCAAAGACAGTGAAGGGCTAGAGAGTGTTATTGCTCAAGAACAATCAATACTATCCCTACAGTGCGAACAGTGCCCGTTTGTTGCCAGCGATCTGAGGGAGCTTTCTTCTCATATGAAGAGCAAACATAAAAAAACACCGTTCCTGCAATGTCGGTTCTGTCGTGCAAAATTTCAAACATTATATAATCTCCAAAGACACCTCCGCACTCATACCGGCGAAAAGCCTTTTAAGTGCCCTATTTGCCCATTAAGCTTTAACCGAAAAGATCTGCTCTTAAATCACATGCGCTATCATGATGACGATAAACCATTCGAATGCACGGGCTGTAAAATAAGATTTGACAGCGCCCTGGGACTCACTCATCACATACGTCAAAGCCACCAGAACAAAGGAGAAAAGCCTACGCTCCCGCTCACTGATAGCACACAAGAAGCAACTAACGAAGAACAACTTGCTTATGATAAACCAAAGGAAATCACATCTCCACCACCCCCCCAAAATCAACTACGATGTCAGGAATGTGATTTTATTGGTATAAGCAAACTAGGCCTTGCTGCCCATTTTGGCAAGAAGCACCGAGAGCTAATTCCTCAATCAACTGAATGCAAGTACTGTCACGCAGTGTTAGCCGATAGATGGAAACTTGATAGACATATAAAAAACC
>CAIKAH010000044.1 GCA_903825355.1 uncultured bacterium
AAGCAACCTCGTAACGCACATGCGTACACACACCGGCGAAAGACCTTTCAAGTGTGACACCTGCGATGCAGCTTTTACTCAGAAAGGCAACCTCGACAGGCACATGCGTACACACACCGGCGAAAAACCTTTCAAGTGTGAAAAATGCGGAACAGCTTTTACTCAGAAGGGCCACCTCAGAAGGCACATAGGTAAACACCACCCATCAACACCAGCCAAATCTGATCATAATTTTGAAGAAGATGATTTCGCTCTTCACGAGGAACACGATGATGAATAACTCAAACAAAGTAAACACAACTGTTTTCAACTTATTACTGCTCGCTCTGCTTACGCTACCAACCACTGCATGAGGAATGGAAGAGGAGGCCTATTATATAATTCAGCTCCACATTTACAGCAAGCTGGGGTAAACTACCGTCACTATGTCAAACAAACACTTTACCCACCTTCATTTGCACACTGAATTTTCTCTGCTCGATGGCGCCATTCGTCTTACTGATTTGGTGAGGACAGCCAAAGAACAAGAGTGGAAAGCTATTGGTATCTCTGATCATGGCAATATTTTTGGGGCTGTAAAATTTTTCCAACTAGCTAAAAAAGAAGGGGTGAAGCCCGTTCTTGGTATAGAGATGTATTTTACGCCAGACATCAATATTCGAAACCAGCAAGAAAAATACTGCCATTTAATTGTCATTGTACAAAATAAAGAAGGCTACAAGAACCTCTGCAAAATGCTTGCAATTGCGTACAAAGAAGGTTTTTACTTCAAGCCACGTGTGGATTACGCCACCCTCGAAAAATATTCCGCTGGTTTGATTGTCTCTACCGCATGCTTAGGCGGACACATCCCTGGACTCCTCATGGAAGGCAATATTGAAGAAGCACAGCGCCGCTCACAGTGGTTTAAAGACGTTTTTGGCAAAGACCGTTTTTATTTTGAAATGAGCCCAGCAGACCAGCCAGAGCAGATAAAATTAAATGCGCTCTTAGCTGAATATGGGAGAAAATGGGATATTCCACTTATCGGCACTTCAGACGCACACTACCTCATGGAAGCAGACCGCGAAGCACATGAAGTGATGTTGGCGATACAAACTAAGGCAACCATCGACGACCCCAAACGCTTTTCCTTTGGTGACTGCCGCGTATTTGTCCGCTCCACCGAACAGATGCTCAATGCCTTCCCAGAAACGCCTGATGCTGTATGGAATACGGGACACATCGCGGACTTATGCGACTTTAATTATGAGTTTGGCAAGCTACACTTCCCTCAATTCCCCATCCCAGCACAACACACGCAAGATTCATATTTTAGCCAATTGTGCAAAGAAGGCTTAGAGCGGCTTAAAAATTTAGATATCATTCCAAAAGAGTTATATCAGGTCTATGATGACCGTCTGCAGCTTGAAATTGACCTCATTATCAAAATGGGTTTTGTAGGGTACTTCTTAGTTGTTTCCGATTTTATTCAGTGGGCAAAGCGGGAAAACATTCCGGTAGGTGCTGGCCGTGGCTCTGCAGCTGGCTCGCTGGTAGCATGGGCTATGCAAATTACCAACATCGACCCAATTACCTACAACCTTCTGTTTGAGCGGTTCTTAAACCCCGAGCGGGTGAGTATGCCCGATATTGATATTGATTTTTGCATCGAACGGCGAGAAGAGGTAATAAACTACGTTAAAGACAAATATGGTCACGAGTGCGTTTGCCAAATTATTACCTTTGGTACCATGATGGCAAAGGGCGTGATTAAAGACGTTTCACGTACCTTGGGCTTTCCGTTTCAAGATGCCAACGCTATTACCGACCTCATTCCTGATCAGCTTAAAATTACGCTTACTGAAGCGATTGACCAGGAGCCGCGCCTCAAACAGCTCATCGATAGTAACCCTAAAGTTAAACACCTTTTTGATATCTGCTTAAAACTTGAAGGGCTTACCCGCCACGCATCGAAACATGCAGCTGGCGTTGTGATTTCACCGGAGCCATTAGCAGACTGTCTACCGCTGTATGTTCCGCCAAAAAGCACTGATCTCGTTTCGCAGTATGCTATGACAGAACTTGAGGCTGTTGGCTTTTTAAAAATGGACTTCTTGGGGCTACAAAACTTAACCGTCATTCAGCGTGCTCTAGTAGCAATCAAACGTAATCATGGCGTAGAAATTGACTTAGACCGCATGCCTCTCAATGATGAAAAAACATTTGAGCTCTTAAAAAAGGGCCTTACTAAAGGTGTTTTCCAATTCGAATCTGAAGGAATAGGTGAAGTTTTACGCAAGCTGCAGCCAGATAAATTTGAAGACCTCATTGCCGTTAACGCACTCTATCGGCCAGGGCCACTGGGTTCAGGCATGGTGGATGATTTTATTGATCGCCGGCACGGCCGTAAAGCAACGACCTATGCATTTCCCCAACTAGAACCTATTCTTGCTGAAACGTACGGGGTTATTGTGTATCAAGAACAGGTGATGAAAATCGCATCTGCTATTGGCGGCTACACGCTTGGTGGAGCAGATTTACTCCGCCGTGCCATGGGTAAGAAAAAAGCAGAAGAGATGGCCAAGCACCGTGCCATTTTCACTGAAGGTGCGCAGAAAGGCGGCTTTGAAACCAAAAAAGCAGGCGAATTATTTGATCTCATGGAATATTTTGCTGGTTACGGTTTTAATAAATCGCACTCTGCTGCGTACGCGCTCATTGCCTACCACACAGCGTTTTTGAAAGCAAACTATCCGTACGAATTTATGGCGGCAGTAGTTACTTTTGAAACAGATAACCCAGACAATTTGACCAAGTACCTGCAAGAAATCCACGATATGGGGTTGGAGACCATTTCGCCCAACATTAATGAATCAAGTACCGAATTTGAAGCACGTGGTAAAAAAATCGTCTTTGGTTTGCAAGGTATTAAAAATGTTGGCAAAGCTGCACTGGAAAGCATTATTGCAGAGCGTGACAAAAAACCGTTCACTGATTTGATGGAGTTTTGTAAGCGCGTAGATTTGCGTGTGGTCAATAAACGCGTTATTGAAAGTTTAATTTGTGCTGGCGCCATGGACGTTTTTCCTGGCAACCGTGCACAGAAAACAGCCGAACTTGATACTATTATTGATTTAGCCCAACAAGAAAAAGAGGCTGCTCGAACAGGACAAATGGGACTGTTTGGTCCGCAGGGAGGGGTTACCGAAGCAAACGCCAGTACCACCTTTATGTTTAAGCCATTGCCTGAATGGGGCGACAAAGAAAAATTAGAAAAAGAAAAAGAAGTTGCAGGTTTTTACCTCAGCTCTCATCCGCTAAAGGCCTACCCGCTCGTAGGAATGCTTGAGCATAGCTCATTTAAGCAGGCACTTGAACTGATTAAAAGCGTTAACTCCATCAAAGAACCAATGGTAATTTGTATTGGGCTGGTCCAAAGCAAACGTGAAATTACCACCAAAAAAGGTGACCGCATGGCCTTTTTGCATATGGAAGATTTATCAGGCGGGGGAGAAATTATTGTCTTCCCAAGCACGTTTGCCAAAGTTGAACACCTCCTCAAAGAATTTAATGTCTTTCTGGTCAAAGGTTTTGTAGATATCGCTTCGCAAAGTGTGTGCAAAATTAAAGCTAATGAATTAATCCCAATAGAGTTGGCATTGCAGGATCCTAAGCTCATTAAAACAGTCACGCTAAGGCTTCCTAATGCGATTAGCGCAGAATTGCTGGCTACCATAAAACAAACATTGCCGCCTGGCAATACTCCTGTCCATTTTTCATTTACTGAAAACAAACAGCAGTTACTCATGATAAGCAGCACCAAAACAACGCCAGCACTTGATGCCCTTACGCAGCTTAGCAAACTTGAAGTGCAAGCCTCTATGCAAATGTAAAGTCACATAGAAGCCTGCAACTTGTACCATACGCTAGCAGGAGAATGCTGTTTGAATAATAAAAAACGGATCTTTTGCTATGCTTCTGTTCAACACTTTATTCAATACCAAGCAAATCCAAACACAGTTAGTTTTTTGAACTCTACGGCCTTCACCAAAGGACATACTATAACCTGTAGTGCGTACAATAGGTCTAGCTGCTGGCACTTTTCCGTGCAATACAGGAAGTCGTATTACCTTGGTATCCTCGAAGCGGCTATCATTTAACCAAGATAAAGACGCCCAGAAACCACAGGTGGCAGTTCCATTACTACGGCTACAACAGGAGCTGTCCTGCCCATTAACCACGCGCTTAGAGTGCTATCCATCCGTGCACTGGTGCTACTTACTGACGCAAGTGTTCTCGCGAGAGGAGCATGCAATTTGAAACAATATACTACCATCGCAGCAAACAAATGTTTCAGCTTGTATCAAAAAACTAACAGCAGAAACTCAACCAGCCACGCATCCATTGACCAAGACAAACCCTAAAAAATGCTATCTAAAAGCCCATACCTGCACTCCTTTACCGCATCTGCAAGTGCCAATGATGAACACCGCTCTTCACTAGCTTCAGCGGTCACTGGGCGTACAGCAAGAACCCCTTCGCTACCAGCAAGTACTGCATAAAAGAGGTTATGCTCTACCATAAAACATTCTACACAGCTATCCAACCTATTACAAATAGTGTATTTTATCCCATTTGCTGCATAGTCAATTAACTCTATTCCATTAGTAGCTACGGTATCTTCTTTTTTTAAAAATGAGGCTATAAGCGCGTTGCCGGTAATAAATTCCAATTCATAGGCAGGACCACTATTTATATAAAAATCAACCCAGTGTCCAGGTGGGTAGTAGACAAGACTCAAGTGCATTCTTGCGCCCCAAGCAACATCGTAAAACCCCATCCCCGGCACCATTACTTCAGCGATACTCTTCTGCGGAACATACTGCTTAACACGCACTCTTCTCAAGGTAATATCACATTCAGCAATACCAGCAACAAATTGTGCCAAGTACTTATGCGCATCTGGCAGCTCAACAGACCTGGTTGCTCGACGATGAAAATAATCTACTATTTCTCTACTAGTAGCTGGCCGCTGAGCAGCAATAGACATACAAAAAAAACTTCCTGCAAATAATGCTTTCATTAATATCAGCAACAAAGCCAGTCTCCTTTTATTTCACTTTTTTCAGCCAACAACATGATAAACAAGGCTTAATTCCTATGCTAGAATGCTGCATGTTATTCATTACAAAACATTTTTAAAAAGAAAACTAGTACTCATGATAAAAGCATTTGCATGATTCTGTGCTATCGTAACACTCAGTCCATTACATAGTGCCGCCAGACGAAAACCAAAAACAGCCCCCACTAAAGCATCAGAATCGCTTGAAGAGAGCTTCCTTCGCTGTGCTCGCACCCAAACAGAAGAAGCTACCGGTAGCATGGCTATGCTCCTATCGGCACTAGCTTCTGACATTCCTGCCAAAAAAAGACTCGCAGATACGCAAGATACCGATGGCAACACCGCTTTAATGCTTGCAGTTACTCACTCTAGCATCAATATCATTCAGACAATCTGTGCTCACCCAGACACTGATTTCTCGTTAACTAACAATGCAAGCGATACCGCACTAACTATTGCAGAAAAAGCAGCCGACGAGATGTTCTAGCTCCTTCAATAATAAAAGGAATGCTGCAGATCATTCCTTTTATTATTGAAGGAGCTAGAACATCTCGTGAGTTTAAACAGCTAGGAATTCCTTGCCAATTCGTCCAAATCCCTACTGGCGCTAAGGATTAATCAGTCGTTGTAGAAAATAACTATCTCAAGCCATTATTGTGCAACGGCATTTAACCCCTCTTAGTTAGCTATGTGCTAAAAATCTTCCTGTTAGGCTATCTCTGGCTGGCAAAATGGACCAAGATATTATACTTTTGGTCCATTTTGCCAGCTTCTCAGTCTTTGAACATAATCCAAATAGAAACATTATACAGAAAAGTAGCCTCCCCCACGGAGCCCCTAATGAAACAATTATCACTTGCAGCACTCGTAGGCTTTAGTGCCGCTAGCCTATTACATCAAAGAATGCTTTGCAGCGGGAGCCTTAAGCGTACAGGAGAAGACGATTCCTCCTCACATAATATACTGACCAAACCGATCCTGACAACTATTCCACAAGAACACCACGGCTACTAACGATTCCCGCGTTACCACCTCCGGCAGTTGTTAGAAATTTGTGAGCTATTTTTATAGTATCAACCATAGCTGCAAATGTTGTAGGCTTTACACCGGTTATTCGCCGAAAATGATCTAACCGTAAATTTTGTATATTTTCAAATTTCATTAACCTGGCTCCTTTTTGGACGCATCAGATTGACGCAATTTTCAACTTTTAGAAGAGATCTAATGATCATTTTCAAGTAATCATCGAAAAAAGACCACTTACCCCACTTGAAAATTAATATTCTATCTGTAAAATTGTATAGTCCTAACGTTATGACTTTTGGAGGAAAATAATGAACCGTTTGTTAAAAATAGCAATCACCGTTATTCTGCTTACCATACCAGGATCACAACCACAACTGCATGCCATGGCAGGCACTGGTGGTGTTAGCAAAGCAACTGTATTTGCAGACAAAAAAACCTGCCACGAGTGTGGC